>JAQGOX010000448.1 GCA_028293365.1 Verrucomicrobiales bacterium
AATCCAGACAGGAGCAGTGCCAAAAGCTCGAAGCGATGGGCGCGAAAGTAATCTACGAATCGGTGGATATTACCGATCGGAACAGATTGGCGGATGCTTATCGAAGAATTCGCGAACAGGTTGGCCCCATTAATGGGGTATTTCACCTTGCGCGGCGTCACGAAGATCAGATGATCGCGAAGAAGCCCTGGTCTTCATTTTGGCGCGTGATTCGACCGAAAGTTCAGGGCGCCTTGCTCCTGGATGAACTGACGAAAGACGAACCCCTCGACTTTTTTGTCTTATTTTCATCTCTTGGAGCCTACGGAGTTCGAGGATCTTGCGATTACTCTTTCGCAACCGCATTCCAAAACGCGTTCTCCGTTTTTCGGAATCAGGAGGTGAAGGATGGCAAGTGCTTCGGCTCCACAGTCGCCATGTGCTGGGGGCCGTGGCTCGAAGACCATTTGTTCCCGAAATCTCGGGCAAAGCTGACTGATGGGGGATTTGGACTGATCGATATGAAGCTAGGCTTTTCGACCATGGAGCGAGGCATACGCGCGGGCATAACGCCTTTGGCGATGACGCTGGTCCGTGATGGCGATCAGGTGCGGCAGATGTTTGGACTCAACCCCTCGAACGGGGAAAAAATCCAGTCAGACGCGTCGAATGACCTGGAACCATTATTGATTGAGTGGGAGGCCAGAAAATCACGCGGCGAAGATATCTCAGAAGCAATTGCAGAAAGGATTACGGTCGCCGATGCGGAGGATTTGGAGGAATCGCATATTCTTCGAGTGAACCGGCTTCTCTTTGGTGATAACGGGCTGAATGGACTAATTAACCCGCCCGCTCTGGAACCGGCTTCCGGGCGATTTGGACGCGACCCTGCTGATGAGGTTGCAGCAATAATCCGTGATCTTGTGATCAAAATCCTGTGTCTGGACGCGATTGATGATGACAGCACGTTTCAGGATTATGGACTCGATTCCATTTCCGGAATGCAATTGGCTGTTCGTTTGGAAAAGCGGCTAAGTCGCGAGGTGCTTCCCCAGTGGTTTATCAATTATCCGACAGTAACGACGCTTTCCAAACGAATCGTGGAGGAACGCTTGGCGAACCCGCGGAACTGATCATGTTGACCATCGAACAACAGAGACGAAGAATTGCGGAGGAGCTTGCTAGAATTTCCGCGCGGAAAGACGCGCGGAAATCTTCGCCGATTCGTTGCGAAGCGATTTCCGAAAACGCGGTCTGCGCATTGGAACCGGTCGCGATCATAGGGCTCTCCGGATCCTTTCCGGGCTGCCGCTCCGTCGGTGAATTTTGGAACGCTCTGGATCACGATCAGTGCCTGATCGAAAAAGCTCCGGCGAATCGATTTTCTTTATGGCGCGACGAGGCTGCGCAAAGAGCGACAGCCTGGGGAGGGTACATTCCGAATATTCGCGGTTTCGACGCTGCATTTTTCAACATTCTTCCAAGTGAGGCCGATTTCCTCGATCCAAGACAGCGACTGCTGCTCATGTCCGTTTATCATTCTCTCGAGGACGCTGGATATGCACCATTGAGCTTGAAGAAGAAGCCAGTGGGCGTTTTCGTTGCCGTCGAAGAGGACGAATATCTCCAGAATATTCTGGAATCGGGAACTGGGCCACTCGCTGCTGTTTGCTTCGGGGCAAGCATGGTGGCAAATCGTATTTCATATTTCCTCGATCTGTGCGGTCCGAGTGAGGTGATCAACACGATGTGCTCCGGAGCTGCGGTTGCGCTGCATCGGGCCGTTTGTTCGTTACGGTCGGGCGAAAGTTCCATGGCAATCGTCGGCGCGGCCAATTTATTGTTACGTCCGGATCTTTTCCTTCAGCTTGAGGCCAGCGGCCAATTGAGTCCCGACGGTCTGGTCCATTCTTTTGGGAAAAACGCTCATGGGTTCGTCCGAGCTGAAGGGATTGCCACCGTAATTTTGAAACGTCTCTCGCTGGCCGAAGCTGATGGAGATCCGATCTATGCGGTGATTCGGAGCAGCGCGGTGAATTTTAACGGCCAGGGTGGGATGTCCATGGCGGCACCGAACATTGCCGCCCATGCCGATCTGATTAAGAACTGCTATCGGAGCGCTGGAATTGACCCTCAAGACGTTCGATATATTGAAGCCCAGGGAATGGGCAGTCCAGTAGCTGATATTGCAGAATGGGAGGCTTTTAACCGTGCGCTGGCGGAGCTTGGAAAAGAGCAGGGGATAACAATCGCGCCAGGGATGTGCCGGGTAAGCACTCTTAAACCGATGATTGGCCATATGCATTCGGCTTCTGCTTTGGGCGCATTATTTAAAATCATTCACAGCTTTGAAACGAATCGGATTCATCGAATTGTCGGGTTTTCTGAATTGAGCAACGCACTGGACGCGGATGAACAACCATGTTTTCCCGCATCTAAAACAGAATCATGGACCGAGACTTCGAAGTTGCGGCTGGCTGGCCTCCATTCTTACGGAGCTGGCGGTAACAACGCACATCTTTTGATTGCAGAATATCGGCGCCCAACTCGATCGAGTTGTGATGAATCCTGCGAGGTAATCATTCCAGTTTCGGGCCGGAGTGCCGATCAGCGAGCGGCCATATTACAACAATTACTGCAGGCAGTTGAAGACCATCCAGAATTCAGTATCGCTGCTGTTGCGAGAACGATGCAACGTGGGCGTGATTCGATGCCATTTCGAGTCGTGTTTTTGGCCGGCAGTCGTCTCAAATGGATTGTTCAGGTTATTTCTTTTCTTAAAGGTGAAGCGGTAGAGGGAGTCTTTGATGGCGTTGCGGACGGAAAGCACCCGTTGTCTGTCTCGCAAGACGATTTGCGCGGCATTGCCGAAGCCTGGGCTCATGGAGCTATCATCGAAAGCTGGCCTGTTACTGACGTTCCGTGTGTGCATCTTCCCGGATATTTATTTGAGTTGAAAGAACATTGGTACTCATGCGGGCAACAGCATGCGCCTGTCTCTCCTAAACCTTCGGTGCGTGACGATGCAGTGCAGCAAAGCCGGACGGAACAAATCGTTCGGGAAGTGCTATGTCCTTATTTTAAAATAGCTCCGGGTGAGCTGAATCTCGATATCTCTTTCCTCGACGTCGGTTTTGATTCGATGCTGGTCACGCAAATTGCGGCCAAACTCAAAGAGATATATTCCATTTCCATGGAGCCGGCCCAGTTTTTCGAATTCAAAACTCCAAGAGAATTTGCGCGATCACTGGCCCAGTTGAACAATCGACCCTTATCGAAACAGCCGACTGATCTGAAAGAAACGATTCAATCCACGCTGAGCCGGTCCTCTTATGAACCGATTGCAATTATCGGCATAGCCGGTCGCTATCCGGAGTCGCCTACATTAGATGAATTCTGGCTGAATCTGGCGGAAGGTCGTGAGTGCATTTCGGAAATTCCCGAAGATCGCTGGCCGTTGAATCAGCACTTTGACCCGAATCCAGAGACTGCATCGAAGAGCGGCAAAAGCTATGGAAAATGGGGAGGATTTATTGGTGGACCTCACGAATTCGATCCGCTCTTTTTCAAGATTTCTCCTCTCGAGGCCGAGTCGATGAGTCCGAAAGAGCGCCTCGTAATGGAGAATGTCTGGCACGTGTTGGAAGATGCCGGGTACGCGCCCAAATCCCTCGCGGGACGTAAGGTCGGAGTCTTTTTTGGAGTTACACGGGCGGGATGGGATGCTTATCCGGGAACCTTTAGCTCCGTTGCGAATCGAGTTTCGTATTTTTTTGATTTTCAAGGCCCTAGCATGCCGATTGACACAATGTGTTCTTCATCGCTGGTGGCTATTCACGAAGCCTGTCAGCACATCCGGACTGGAGAATGTGAAATAGCGATCGCCGGTGGGGTCAATTTATATTTGGATCCGTCCCACTTCATGATTCTGGCTCACGGCCGATTTCTCTCTCCCGATGGGAAATGTCGAGCATTCGGGGCGGAAGCAAATGGCATGGTTCCCGGAGAGGGAGTGGGATCGGTCTTGCTTAAGACCCTTTCTGCCGCAGTGCGCGATGGAGATCAGATTTACGGAGTGATTCGCGCATCCGCAACGAATCACGGCGGAAATGCCAATGGGTTTACAGTTCCCAATCCTTCTGCACACCGGGACCTTATTCTGCAGACGCTGGAACGAGCAAAACTTAACCCCCGACACATTACCTGTGTCGAAGCGCACGGAACGGGAACGCCACTGGGCGATCCCGTGGAAATCCGGGGTCTTTCTGAAGCCTACCGCAAATACACCAGCGACACCGGTTACTGTCATTTGAGTTCGCTCAAGAGCAATATGGGGCATTTGGAGGCGGCCGCTGGAATTGCGGGTCTCACCAAG
>JAQGOX010000465.1 GCA_028293365.1 Verrucomicrobiales bacterium
TGCCGCGTTGCCAAGAATTTTGGGGGAGCAAGGCCTGATTTCTGGAGTGGACTTGATCCTGGCCGACCTCGGCGTTTCTTCAATGCAACTGGATGATCCCGCCCGGGGCTTTTCGTTTAAGGCTCCCGGACCGCTTGACCTGCGAATGAACCCCCAAAAGGGCTCACCCGCTTCGGCGTTGATTGCAAAGGCAACTGAAGAGCAACTGATGATGTGGATGCGTGAAAACGCAGACGAGCCACATGCGATACACATTGCGCGAGCCATAATCGAGCGGCGCGCCGGCAAACCAATAACGACAACGAACGATTTGCGCCAAACAATTGAAACGGCTCTCAGATCTGAAGGGCGACGAGCGGAACCCCGCGAGATACTGGCAACCACGGCTCGAGTTTTCCAGGCCCTGCGAATTGCAGTTAACGACGAATTAACGGCGCTCGATACGTTCCTTCGTTTTCTGCCCGATTGCTTAAAATCGGGCGGGCGCGTGGCAATTCTAACATTCCATTCGGGAGAAGATCGCAGAGTGAAGAAAGCTTTCTCCGCAGGAAATCAGGCAGGAGTATATCGCTCCATTTCAGGCGAACTCATCCGCCCCGGGAGCTCCGAGATCGAAAGCAATTCAAGAGCCAGCTCGGCAAAGCTTAGGTGGGCGGAACGAACTTAAGCTATTTGGCGGGGAGAGCCATCTGGAGCCTACGCAAATCATACAATTCGCGGGTCGTACTCGTCAGGTGATTTTCCAGATTCTCGGATTTGCCCGAATACCACTTCCAGTATTCGATATGACCGTCAGCAAAACTCAGGTTACAACCTTGTTCGTGACGATCGGAAGGTGTGCTGTTCCAGGTAGCTCCGCTTAGCCCGGTCCCCTCCTTCGGCAAAACCTGAAAGCCATCCGCCCAGACGCTCGACTCATGCTCTTCGATAAATACGAAGATCCGGTTCGGGCGATCCAGAGCGGCCATACGTATTTTTACCCGGGAATCCTTGCCTTCATTATCCCCAGCCAAAAACGAGTTCATCGAATAGCTGCGGGTACGGGGAACGTCGCGATGTCCTACCACTCGAGATCGATCCATCGGGCACCGATACAGTCGAGGCATTGTGAGATAAGGAAAAAGTGTGCCCATCTCGATCTTGGCGGTGGTCTGATCTTCCTTTGGATTGCCGACAACCCAGGAATTGGTCGAGGCGCGCCGACCAAAAACTTTATAATTTCCCCCGCCGATTTCCGTTTTATTCAGTGGCAACAAATCGGCATCGTCATCAATGTACATATGCCAGGCCAACTGCAGCTCTTTCAGATTATCGAGGCAACTAATCCGCAAAGCACGGCCTTTGGCCCGATTCAGCGAAGCGGAAAGTAAAGCGACTAAAATTCCGATGATAAACAAGACGGCTCCGACTTCGATAATCGTAAATCCGGCGCTTTCCAGTCTTCTGGAATTCGCGGAATTCTTTTGATTAAAAGTGCGCATCCGTTTCAGTCGAGTCGTTTCTAATTTACCAGCCTTCGAAGTTCTGTCCATGAGTCCCGAGTAATCAGGGGCAGGTTTCGCAGAAAATCTCTTCGGTTGGTTCCTTGCTTTTAAAGCTTTTGCACTTTGAAGTCAATTCTTTAGGAAATGGGGTTTTGCTTCATTCGCGGGTTTTGAGTGGACTGATCGGCGGCATTTTGCAGAATTCACGGCATGAAATCACTCGTCCTTTCCCTGGCCTCGTTGTGGGCTGCAACTGAACTTGTCATCGCAGCCCACCCGTTCCTCTGCTGCGACTACGGTGGAAACAAGGTTTGCATTGTTTCGAAGGAAGGGCAAATCACCTGGCAGTACGACTGTAAAAACCCTCAGGACTGTTGGAAACTGCCTAACGGCAATTACCTCTTCTGCTTCGTCAGCGGTGCGCTCGAAGTGACCCCTGATAAAAAGGTGGTCTGGGAGTACAAGGCTCGCGAAAAAGTCGAAGTGCATGGCTGCCAGCCACTTCCCGACGGTCGAGTGATGGTGATTGAAGGCGGATCCAGTCGGATTGTCGAGGTCGGCCCCGACGGCAGAGTTGTTAAAGAGGTTAAATTGAAGACCACCACTCCCCAGGCTCACGAACAATTTCGTGGCACCCGTAAAACAAAGGATGGTCATTATCTGGTATGCTTCAAAGGGGAACGAAAAGTCGTGGAACTCGATGGAGACGGAACAGTGTTGAATGAAATCAAGGTTCCCGGAGACCCTCATGAAGTAGTTCCACTTAAAGATGGTCACTTACTCGTAACCTGTGGTGACGGACACAAAGCATTGGAATTCGATCAAACCGGCAAAATTGTTTGGGAATTAAATGAAAATGACCTTCCCGGAAATCCCTTGCGGTTAATGGCAGGCTGCACGCGCCTTCCCAACGGCAACACAGTGTTTTGCAACTATCTGGGGCACGGTCATATCGGCGAACAGCCACAATTACTCGAGGTCACCCAGGACAAGAAAGTCGTCTGGACTTTTGCCGACCATGCTCATTTCAACAGCATTAACCAACTCCAAATACTCGACATGCCTGGAGATGTTCGCAACGGAGACATTCCGCGCTAACGAAATTGAGTGAGGGGCACCGACTGAAGCCGATTTCCACCGGCCTCTATTTGCTATTTCAGACCAGGCCCGTTAAAAAGGACCCTTCAATTTATGAACCAAAACTTTCGCCTTCTTGCCTATGCGATTCTGCTAATGGGGTTTTCTTCATGCGTTTCACTGACCCACGCCGCATCCATCCGGAAATCTCAACCTGAAATTTCTAATTAGCAATTCTATGCGAATGCCCCAGCCTTTTTTCATAGCTGCAGTTCTTTTCGCCACGCTGCTTTCGGCACAGGCTGATCGCGGGTTTATTCCGCCCAGAACATTTCCGAATCACCTCGATTGGAGCGAACGTCACGCTGGTTGGAAACTTTTGTTTGATGGACGGACCACCGCAGGCTGGCACAGCTTCAAAAAGGAAACATTTCCAGGCAAAGGTTGGAAGGTGGAGAAAGGCGTCTTGCACTGCCTGCCCAATGGTAAAGGCGGTGATATCGTTAGCGTTGATTCATTTGAAGACTTCGATTTGCGCTGGCAGTGGATGATCCCGCCGAAAGCCAATAATGGAATCAAGTACTTTATAACGGAGGAGCGTTCTGAAGCCGTGGGCCATGAATACCAGATGATCGACGATACAACCGTGAATGATCAAAGGCAGAGCACGGCCGCATTCTACGACGTATTGCCACCCGCGCCGAACAAACCACTGCGACCGCCTGGGCAATGGAATGAATCGAGGGTGCTCGTGATGGGAAATCGCGTCGAACATTGGTTGAACGGAACGAGAGTTCTAATCTACGAATTAGGCAGTCCGGAAGTTCTGGAGGCTGTCGGAAAGAGCAAATTCAAATACGTGAAAGGGTTCGGGACCAAAATACGAGGCCATATCCTCCTCACGGAACATCACGACGAATGTTCTTTCCGGGATATTCGGATTCGTGAATTACACCCGCAATAGAAAGCCACGAGGGGCACCCGCGTTCCTATTGGTGGCGGAAAGTAATGCGCGCTTTGCCGAGGTCGTAGGGCGACATTTGCACGTTCACGCGGTCTCCGACACTAATCCGGATGAAGTTCTTGCGCATCTTGCCGGAAATGTGCGCCAGCACCTCATGTCCGTTCGGCAGGGCAACTCGAAACATCGTCCCAGGGAGCACCTGAGTAATCGATCCAACAATCTCTATAGGCTCTTCTTTCGCCATTTTTAGACTTCTGCGGCGATTTCCGCAGACGGCGGACGTTGCAATAATTCGATCAAAAAATCAAGTCTCTACTATTCAGAAAATCACATAAACTCAACGCGATCATGTCCGATTTTCCGCCGTCGCGATTTTCATTTATTTCCGAATTTATCACACGATCGGAAGGCGCGCGAAATGACGCCCGAGAATGGGACCGCTGTCGGTCTTCAACCATTGCTCCAGAACGGTCGCATAGACCGAACGAAAGTCAGTGGTAAACTTCAAATCACCGTTAAACAAGTCCGTGGGAGCGAGGCTGGGAAAGTTTCCCGTAAACCCGGCTTTTACCCTGGGACCGATCAGGAACATTGGAGCGGCAGCACCGTGATCGGTTCCCCCGTTTGCATTTTGCGCGAGCCTGCGACCAAACTCACTGAACGTCATGATCAAGACGCGCTCGGAATTTCCCTGCGCCTTCAGGTCGGATGTAAACGATTTGAGCGATTCGCTGAGATCTGTAACCAATCGCTCGTGGGAGGGCTTTTGGTTCGCGTGAGTGTCGTAACCTCCCTGTGAAACGTAAAACACCCGTGTCGCGAGCCCACCTCCGATTAATCGCGCCACAAGCTTTAGTGAATTCGCCAACTGCGACGCGGGATACGTAGCCTGATTTTGGGCACGTTTGCTCACCGCCAGAATCTTATCCGAACTAACCTGGGCATCGAGAGCAGTTCTTTCGAGGTAATCAAGCGGTGAAGTATTTCGTGGAATTTTGCCCGGCACGGATGCGATACTTGCACCGGAATTATCGCCAGATTCGGTGCCAGCCATTTCCGGCTTGTTCAACTGTCGAAAAAAATGCTCACTGGGGCTCATTTTGCCAATTTCCGTTTCGTCATTGGAAGCGAAGCGATAGCTTTCGGGATTGTCCAAACTCACGCCGATCGGTTTGGAACTCGCAAAAGCCTGGGGCATCTGCTTACCAATATTGATACCCACGGTTGGATCCGCCCCTTTACAGGCGTTGTCGAAATAACGCCCGAGCCACCCATATTTCTCAGCCTTATTCGAGTCACTTGCAGTTTGCCAGATCTCGGTCGATCGAAAATGAGAACGATTCGGATTCGGGTATCCCACACCGTGAACGATTGAAAGCCTTCCATCCTCATAAAACTCCTTGAAAGCGCTCATCCCTGGGTGCAGCCCAAACGTCTCGTTCAGTTTGAGAACGCTGGCGGAGCCGAGGCACAGGCCCGGGCGTGCCTTGAGATAATAGTCATTTGCAAAAGGGACGACTGTATTCAAACCATCGTTGCCGCCGGCCATTTGCAGGACGACCAGTATCGTTCCATCGCGCCCCGTGATCGGCGCAATCGCTGAATCAGCGGCCTCGGAATGGAGCGAAGAAAAGGTGCGGGCGATAAACGTTGGAACCGTCCACGTGAGCGCGCCTCCTATCAGGCTGCTCCGCAAAAATTCGCGCCGGGTTTTAAGGTTGGGCAAGCTCATAAATCAAGTGAGTTGAAATTCGGGGGTCGACATGATCAACCGCGTGGCATGTAAAATATCAAGGTCATCCAGCGGTGCCTGTGATTCGATATACTCCACCAGCGTCTGACTTTGCTTTCCACGGAGCGACGCCTGCAGAAAGCGCTTTCCAAGGACGTTTACAACAGTGGAGGTATCCTTTCTTTCATCAAGCGGGACAATTTTCGTCGGATCGATCGCATGCCCTTCCGGTATTTGCCGGGTTCTCCTCATTCCTTTATTGCCCCGCCGGGCCGCCATGTGCGCCAACGGATTTTCACCCAGCACCAAATAGGCCGCGAAGTTGTATCGATTCAGCAAATTGTTCGTGGTAATCCAACTCAAGCCCCCATCCCACCCTTTCACATTCGGCGGGGCAAACAGTTCCTGTCCCAACAGCCGCAGTGCTGTTGCCGATATTTGCGGTGGTGGAAGCTCCCGCTCGAGAAGTTTCGAACTCGATATAAGCCACTGAACGGGACTCTTTATCTGACGGCGCACCACCGATTCTGAATAGAATTCTTCGCTGGTAAAAATTGTTTTGAGGTAGGGTTTAAAATTTCCACCATTCCCGCAAAAATCGGATGCAAGTGTATCCATCCAGGCATCCGACGGATTTTCACCGCCAAAGAAAGTCCAAAGCTTTTCAGCAACGAAACGGCTCGACTGAGGTTGTTCGACGATAATTTTTAATATCTCATCCCCGTCGAATCGGCCCATTTTTCCCAGGACTGTTTTTGTTCCCGTGTCGTGCATTCTTGGGCGAGAAATGAATTCCTGATTGGCACGATCATACGACCATCCCGTGAGAGCACGAGCTGCCTCGGTAATATCTTTTTCTGTATAATGGCCTTCGCCCAGCGCGAATAGTTCCATGACCTCACGGGCAAAATTTTCATTCGGATGTTCCTTTCTGCTTTGTGCCTGATCCAGCCAAATCAGCATGGCCGGATCCTTCGATACTTCAGTCAAAAGTGTAAGCCAACTCCCGGACGCATTCCGACGAAAGACATCATTTTGACGCCACATTAAGTAGGCGTCTTTTACCTTCTGAACACTCGTCGCAAAATGACCATGCCAGAAAAGCGTTAGTTTCTCCTGCAAGGGACGCGGAGTTTCAAGCATTTGTACCAGCCACCACTGCCGTAATTCGACAAGATGCTCTCGTTGTAAACGCTGCTCCTGTTTCCGCAACTCTTGCCGATCCTGTTCCGGAGCATTTTTAATCTTCTGGAAACGAGCCAACCGCTCAGGATCCGGCTTTGCCCAGGATGGGTTTCGAATCGTGTCAGGGATTTTTTCGTAATCCACCAGTGAATCAACTGCACCGTCGAGCCCAAGTGCGGCGAGTTTTTGAATTTCTCGCGGCGTGCCACCGAAACCGGCCCGATTCAACAAATGGGCGGCGGTTTCATAATTCCATTGATGGTTTGCCAGTCTCTTGACCATACAACCAGTCAGACGCTCTCAGAGAAGTAAAGGTTGCAAGCGATTAGAAATTTCTCGAAAAGGTGCGTCAGGTCCGTGAAGATCTTGATAACAAATGCTTTTGGAACCCGCTACCATTCAGGCTCTACAAGACCTGCTTGCCGACGCCTCAGCGAATCGGTCGAGGATTTCGGCGGTCAAACTTCAGGCCTTCGACCGGGTCATTGAATATACTCCGGAGGATATGGTGGTCACAGTTCAAACCGGAATTACATTGGTCACCCTGCAAAACGCGTTGCGCAAATATGGTCAATGGCTGCCAATCGATCCTCCAGATCCAACAGTAACGATTGCTGAAATAATCTCGGGAAATCTTTCTGGACCGCGTCGACTCGGTTTTGGAACCATTCGCGACCACCTTTTGGGTTTAAGCGCCCTGCTTGCCGACGGAACCCGCATTTCTGGTGGTGGCAAGGTCGTCAAAAATGTTGCGGGATTCGACTTGCCAAAGTTATTTGTTGGCGCTCAGGGCAGTTTGGGAATTCCGATTGAGGCAAGTTTCAAGCTTCTTCCCATGCCTGAACTCGAGGAGTTTGCTGCGGCTACGTTTGAGTCGGTCGAGGAGGCCGGCCCAGTGATCGATCGGTTTGCCGAAAACAAAATTTGGCCCAGTAATCTGGACATTTATCGTCTCGAAGGTTTAGGTGGCGTGCGTTTGCTGGCTGGTTTCACGGGTGCCCGGGAAGATGTTGAGGCACACATCAAAAAAGCGACAAACTTTGGCCTCGCGGAAAAAGGCTCGATCGAAGAGCAGAATCTATTTTGGGAAAAAGATACTGCGAGGCAGAAATGCTCGGTTCTGCCTTCAGTTCTTTTAACAACCGTAGAGCAAATCAAGCCTGATACGTTTCTAGCGCGAGCCGGGAATGGGATTCTTTATCACAGGGGCGGTGAAAACCATCTTCGGTCCACGCAAGCACCCGAACTGATGAAACGACTTAAAGATGCCTATGATCCCTATGGTATCCTGCCAGAATTCGCATTATGACTACGGCAACCGTTCCTGTGGAGAATTTTTTAAAAGAGAGTCAGGCCCTCGCCTGCATTCATTGCGGCCTTTGTCTTGGCTCGTGCCCAACCTATCTCGAAACCGGCAATGAGAACGATTCGCCCCGTGGGCGTATTTATCTGATGCGTGCCCTGCAGTCTGGGCGACTCCCCGTTTCAGACACCGTAGTGCGACATTTGGATCTGTGTCTTGGCTGCCGAGCATGCGAAGCCGCATGCCCCAGTGGCGTTCAGTATGGCGCTCTTCTGGAAGGCGCCCGGGGTTTTATCGAAAGGCAGCATCACCGATCTTTCTACGATCGATTTCTTCGAAAAATAATCATTGAAGGGTTGTTCCCCCACCCTCGTCGACTCAAGATCGCACTACTTCCGGCAAGGTTGATCAAATTTCTCGGGGTAGAACGATTATTGCCAAAGTTCGCGCGCGAAGCTTTGGAACTCATTCCTACCTATTCTGAACTACCTTCGCTGCCCAGGATTTCGAAGCCCAAAAACATTTGCACTGGCTCGTGTGGCTTCGTTCAGGGCTGCGTAATGAGTGTCATGTTTGGAGAGACCAACTTAAACTCGGTCAAGCTCCTGAACGAG
>JAQGOX010000476.1 GCA_028293365.1 Verrucomicrobiales bacterium
GCAACCGAAAAGGATCCAACATTTGGACTTGGGTGGCAACGGCTGGCGGAACTCGAATTTAGTTTCGGACGGTCAAAGGATGCGTTGGCATATCTGCAAAAGGGTTTCCAGATTTCCTCGCGCAATCCTCAGGCTTATTCACTTCAGGGGTTTTTATTTGCGGCTGAAGGGAAAATCTCGCAGGCGAGGGAGTCATTCGAGCGTGCTTTGCAATTGGACGGAGCGTTGGGCGATGCCTGGCTCGGGCGAGGTCTTTGCCGAATCCGGCAGGGGGATTCCGAGGGCGGCAGAGAAGATCTGCAAATGGCCGCAGCCCTCGAACCGCAACGATCCATTTTCCGCAGCTACCTGGGCAAAGCCTTCGTAAATGCAGGATCCTTCCCTAAAGCAACGCATGAGTTAAAACTCGCTACTGGTCTGGACCCCAAAGATCCGACACCCTGGCTCTATTCCGCGATTCTCAACCGGCGGGAGAACAATATTAACCAGGCAGTGCGCGATTTGGAAAAATCTCAGGAATTAAATAACAACCGTGGGGTCTTTCGCTCGGAGCTGCTGCTGGATCAGGATCGCGCGGTACGGAGCGCAAATCTGGCGGCGATCTATCAGGATGCCGGCATGTACGATGTCGCTTTGCGAGAAGCTTCGCGGGCTTTGAACAGTGATTACGCCAATTACTCCGCGCATTTATTTTTGGCAAACAGTTACGGTGCACTTTCCGATCCACATCAAGCGACGCTTCGATATGAAACGCCGGCAGTCAGTGAATATCTACTGGCGAACCTGCTCGCACCGGCGGGCGCCGGGATTCTATCTCAGACTGTTTCACAAATGGAATATGGCCGTTTGTTTGAAAAGGATCGATTGGGCCTGTTTTCGGCGACCGAATATCGCAGCACCGGTAACTGGGTCGAGTATGCCTCGCAATACGGTCAATCGGATAAGTTCAGTTACGCGGTCGATGTGACCCATCGCTCGGACAATGGGCAGAGACCAAACGCCGATTTTGAAACCACCGCGCTCGATCTGAAGCTCAAGGGCCAAATCACGCGGCAGGATACAGCGTTATTTGAACTGATCTATGCCGAGACTGAGTCGGGCGATCAGACGCCTAATTATTTCAACTCCGGGACACCACTCAGGCTTAAAGAAAACCAAAAACCAATCGCACTTGTGGGATACCATCACGAATGGGCTCCTGGATCGCATACACTTTTGCTGGCAGGCCGCCTGGATGACACTGCGCTATTGATAAATCCGCAGCAGCAGGTCAGCTTCTTCGCGAGCGACGCCGGTGGAAATATCAATCTCACCGCACCACCACCCGGATCAACGACTATCCCCCCTGCGATTGCGTCCTTCAATAACGAGGGTCAATTGGAGATTTTCACAACCGAACTTCAACAAATTTGGGAAGGCCACAGCCACACGGTTGTTGCAGGCGGACGGTTTCAAACGGGGCATTTCGATAATTCGAGCAGCTTATCGGCTTCCACTTCGAGCGAGTTGGGGACGGAAGCCGGCGCGTTCACACTTCCTCCTTTTGGCATCCATGTTCCGGTCACGAGTCCGGCGCTCGCCCAGGATTTTAACACGGATTTCGAGCGGGTGAGTTTGTACGCATACGATACCTGGCAAATTCTGGAACCGCTTCGGATCACGGCAGGATTAAGCTATGACCACTTAACTTACCCAGCCAACGATCGGAGCCCGCCTTTCTCCGCAGCGGAAGAATCGTCCGAAAAAGTCTCGCCGAAGGCGGGCATCGTTTGGGATATCACGAAACGAACGACCTTCCGGGGGAGCTTTAGCCGTTCGCTCGGGGGCGTAAGTTTTGATCAAAGTTTCCGCCTGGAACCCACTCAAGTGGGCGGGTTCAATCAGGCTTACCGAAGTTTAATGCCCGAGGCGATCGTTGGTCCGCAATCGAGTCCTGTTTTTGAAACCTACGCGCTTGGCCTGGATCATAAGTTTAAATCCGGAACTTACGTAGGGATCGAAGCAGAACTACTAAGATCGCAGGTGAATCGGGATATCGGGATTTTCGATCGCTCAGGGCTGGGCGGCGCTACCTTGCCGGCGTCATTGCGCCAGAATCTGAATTTCGAGGAAAGGTCCGGGCTGCTGACCATTAATCAACTGTTGGGAGACATTGTTTCCGCAGGAATCCGCTATCGGGTGAGCGAAGCCGATCTCAGTTGGCGAATACCCGAAGTGCCTCGTTCCGTCAACAATGCGGCGGCTGGATCGGATTTTTCGTCCACACTGCACCAGTTCAATCCTTACATTCTGTTAAACCACTCTTCGGGTTTCTTCCTGGAGGGAGATTCGATATGGACGGCGCAAGCCAATCGAGAGGCGGCAGCCGGACTGGCGGGAGCGGATTTTTGGCAACACAACATTTATGCGGGTTATCGTTTCTGGCGCCATCGCGCCGAAGTCAGTGTTGGTTTATTGAATCTGACGGATAAAGATTACAACCTATTCCCCTTGAATCTTTATGGGGAACTTCCGCGCCACAGAACTTTTATCGCGCGATTGCAGCTCAGTTTTTAGGGTGGCAACACCGATTCCATTTCTGCGCCCCATGTATGTCTGTGCGGTAATTGAGCAGGAATCGTTTTTCTGCGGGAGCACATAATGGATTGGCGTCGATTCATTGCCAAGGCAGGGGCGCCACTTAAACGGATTTCGGCGCGAAGTTGGTTTGGTCCTTCAATTGGAGGAGGTCTCGCCATAATGGCAGGCCTGCTGTTACTTTTCCTGAAGTTTGACAAACAGGAGGTTCCTCTCGGGCAGCACCTTATTCACCTAAGCTACGATCTACAGTTTTTTTTCCGACGTGATCTCAAAGCAGACGAGGCCGTGATAGTGTTCATGGACGAAGAGTCGCACCAGGAATTGGGTCAGCACTATAGTCAGCCGTGGGACCGAAGGTTGCATGCAAGGCTGCTTCAGCGCCTGAAGGCCGAGGGTGCCACCGTGGTTACGCTTGACACTCTTTTTACGGAACCCGCTCCGCCGATTGCAAATAAAGCTTTGTCCGACGCGATGAAAGCACATGGCAGAGTTGTCATGGGTGCCGATTATCTTTCAATCGGCGGTGAAGGGACCGGATCAGGCTACAGAATCAGTTATTCTTCAGATTTCCGGGACGCTGCCGCATCGGGATTAGTTTCACTTCTTGAAGATCCTGACCAGGGTGTTCGGCAGCAATTTGAGGATCCCACCAACCCCTCGCTGCATCTTGCGGGCGCCTATGACGGCGAAACGTTCGTACCGACGCTATCCTGGAGAACAGCTCAACTCGCCGGCGCATCCGCGGTGCGCGCAGCAAACACGCAACCGCAGGAACGATGGATTAATTATTACGGGCCCGCGGGACATCTGCCCCACGTCAGGTACTACGCTGCTCTCAAGACCAAT
>JAQGOX010000046.1 GCA_028293365.1 Verrucomicrobiales bacterium
CGGCCCCTGGAGCATATCCGCCTTAAAGGAGAAGATGTCCGCAAAGGGGCGTTATTGCTCAGTCCGGGCGAGCGGTTGAACGCGGGGAAACTCTCATTATGTGCGGCGGCCGGAATTGTGACATTGAAATGCGGACGCCAACCAATGGTCGGCCTTCTAGCGACCGGCGATGAACTTTCCGAAACAGGAAAACCTTTAAGCAGCGGGCAGATTTATGAAAGCAATCGTTTGACCCTGAGTGTTCTGGCATCGCAGGCAGGGGCGTTTGTAAAAGTCTACCCGATTGTAATCGACTCGTTGGACGCGACTACTGGCGCCTTGAATCGCGCTTTCGACGAGTGTGATTACGTCATCACTTCGGGCGGTGTTTCCGTGGGGGAACTTGATTACATAAAACCTTCGTTCGAGGCAGGTGGTGGGATTCTGGACTTTTGGCGCGTTTCTATAAAGCCGGGTAAACCGTTCGTCTTTGGAAAGCGGGGGACTAAACTACTTTTTGGCCTTCCCGGAAATCCGGTGTCAGCATTCGTAACATTTTTACTAATGGTGCGCCCGGCACTTCTTCGTGCACAGTGCGCCCGGGAAACTGGTTTGCGCTCCGTCCTTGGACGTACAGGGGAGCGATTCGTTAACCGTGGTGATCGGCGTCATTTTTTGCGGGTCAAATTCGGGGCCGATCACGCAATCTACTCTGCTGGAGTTCAGGCTTCCCACATGCTTTCATCGCTTTCTCAAGCCGAAGCGTTGTTGGATCTGCAACCGAACAGCACGCTCGAGGCCGGAGTGCCAGTATCGGTTCTCGTTTGGGACTGAGGTTTGCTTCGGGAAGGCCGGGCCGAGGTATTGTCAAAACCGCCCATTCGCCTGTATACTCAACTTATGCGGACCGCTTTCAAAGAGTGGGCAATCGTGGTTGATGCCCTCGGACGTGGAGAACAGATTATTATTCTCCGCAAAGGAGGAATAAGCGAAGGCAGAGGCGGTTTCAAAATGGAGCACAGCGAATTTCTCCTGCTTCCTTCGCTCTTTCACCAGCAGCGTGAGTCGGTTGTGCCTTCAGCTCAGGTCCGCTACGATTTAATCGCCCCAACATTACCCAAAGACGACGAAATCCGGATCGAATTCTTTGCCAAAGTAGCTGAATGGAAAAAGCTCGAATCGCTTTCCGACGCTAGAGCGCTATTGGGCCAGCATATCTGGAAAGAGCAAGTGATCGAAGAACGCTTTGAATGGGGCGGAGAACATGCGATTTTTGCGATTGCGGTCAGAGTCTTTCGATTACCAAAACCTTTCAAGGGACCGATGTTACCCCAGTATGGCGGTTGCAAATCCTGGATTGAGTTGGGCACGGAGATCGAGAGTACCGGCGGGGTTCCTGTGCTAACGGACGCCGAGTTCAAGCGAAAACTCTCGGCACTCCAAATATTAACAGTTCCCGGCCCGATGGAATCCCAATTACAACCAAAATGAACGCACCTCGTCTAATATTGGCATCCGCCTCTCCAAGGCGGAAGGAGTTGCTCACAGAGGCCGGTTTTGATTTTGTTGTCATACCAGCCTTGGCGGAAGAACTCCACGACAGTCAATTGACGGCCCGCGAACTTTGTCAGTTAAACGCTCATCGGAAGGCGCGTTCGGTCGCCAAACAATATCCAGACGATATAATTCTTGGGGCGGACACGCTTGTTTATCTCGGAACGACTCTGTACGGGAAGCCCAGCGATCGTGCAGACGCCCGGCGTATGTTGGGCGAGTTGCAAGGGACTCGGCACCAGGTCGTGACCGGTGTGTCGCTGATTCAATGGCGCAGTCAAAAAGAACGCCTTTTCGCTGAGACTACGCACGTCACATTTCGGCACTTGAAACCGGATATTCTGGACGAATATCTCCGGAAGGTCGAAACTCTCGATAAAGCGGGAGCATACGCCATTCAAGAACAGGGAGATGCATTGGTTGAGTCCATTGAAGGTTCCTACAGTAACGTAGTGGGTTTGCCCGTAGAGCGGATCTCCCAGGAACTGAGGCTTTTAGGGATTTCCAATTCCACCGGTTAGCTCTGCCGCCCCGCGAAAGTGATATCAATCGTTTATCGGCTTGCTCTTGCACATCTACTATCCCTGGTCGAGTGCGGCCAGCAGCAGAGAACCAAGCATTAATAA
This sequence comes from Verrucomicrobiales bacterium, assembly GCA_028293365.1. Classification (GTDB taxonomy): domain Bacteria; phylum Verrucomicrobiota; class Verrucomicrobiia; order Limisphaerales; family SXQI01; genus JAQGOX01. The sequence continues at coordinate 2,160 of JAQGOX010000046.1, forward strand.
GCCTCCGACCAGCGTGGCAACAAAATGGAGTGTGATTCCGCGTCGATCACGTTCATTCGCCAGTTTGAATATTCGTTTGTCGGCGAATCCGAAAATAGCCGCCGTGATCAGAAAAATCAGACCCGAACCCACGGTCAATGATATGGGGAAACTTCGCACCGCTCGTTCAACTCCAAAGAATGGAATACCTCGATAAAGATTATGCCAAATCCCCTGAACCACAACCGAAAGACATCCTACTTCAATTGGTAACAAATATCGGAGGGATTCACCCAAGCTCGTGAATTGAGATTTGGACTGCGGAGTTTCCGTCTTCACTAACTCCACTCTAAACGCTGTTGCACACTATCCAAACCCGAGAATTGCATCCGTAGGGTTACGGAAACATTGCTCACCGATTTCTCAGCGGTTTCCGATTGGCGTGCCGAATTTCGCCATGAAATGGTTGTTGGGTCAATCAATCGGGGAATGGATGGTGCCAGAAACAGAGTGGCACTCCCTTCAGACAGAGCGATTATGAACTGTAGCTGCTTGCGAGCGAATCACTTGACCAAAAGGCAAGTCAGAGGCCGGTGCAACTCATTTACAGGATCTCGAATTATGCATGAACATTGCGACATTTGCGGTGAAGAATTTGCGATTCTCAACGTTTATTACAGCGGACATCAATTTCTTTGCGAAAACTGCAGGAGTTGTGACTCCAGCCAGAGGGATTCCTTTGTTTCGATCAATGAAACCTCCTTCAGCGCCGAGATGGCTGCACCTTAATCTCTCGATTATTTCCCAACCCGTCTGTCACTGCGGAATTTTGCAGAATCAGAGGTGCCTTTTATCTGTTGAATGATCGCGGGGATTGTTTTGCAAATTATCTGTAAGTCCAATCCAAGAGTTTTCGTTCTGGTGTAATGTATATCGAGATTAATCATCTCTTTGAAGGTGGTTCGATTTTTACCGCAGACCTGCCAAAGGCCAGTCAATCCCGGCAGCGTGTTGAATCGCTCCTTTTGCCACTCGGCATATTGAGCAAATTCCTCCAAAGTACACGGACGCGGTCCTACAAAGCTCATTTCCCTCCGGATGATATTAAAGATTTGAGGCAATTCGTCCAGACCGGTAGCCCGCAAGAACCTGCCAAAACGAATCAGGCGCGGATCGCCCTTTTGATCCAGTTTTGTCATGGGGACCTCATTCTCCATTAATTGGGCGAGGTGTTGGGAATGAATTGAAGTATCAGCATCGGTCTTCATGCTCCGGAACTTCAGGCATAGAAATGGTTTCCCCCCATAACCAATACGTTTCTGGCAGAAAAAAATCGGACCGCGCGAAACGATTTTAATTCCAATCGCTATAAAAACCATGAGCAAGATCCAGGCGGGCAGACTTAGAAGCACCAAAACCCAATCGACCGCATCCTTCCAGCGCGGTACCTTGAAAGTCTTCAATACTTGCCCGGCGGCATTTGGGCTCGGCGGACTAAGCGAGTTCGTGGGTTCGTCGTGGTTGCAAGTCGCACCCGAAATCGAGAAGCCAGTGCCTCCACGCACCTCATTCTCCCTACTCCTTTCTGCAAGCGATTCCACAGAGCAAAGATTAATGCGTTTTCGAACTCTCGCGGAAATAGGCCCGAAGACCTATTGACTGGATTTGCCGGATTAGTGGACGATTTCTTCAGGATTGGATTCGGGCCCGACGGAATCGCATTTCGCGCTGGTAGATGCCGCGCAGATGCAGAACGCAAAC
>JAQGOX010000490.1 GCA_028293365.1 Verrucomicrobiales bacterium
ACCGCATCTCATGAGTTCGATCGTGACGTTGTAGGTCACCGCATTTCCGATAATGACTGGAATTTTCAGGCTTTTCGTAAAGTCCGCGAGTTCGAGCGATTTGTACTGGGTCGAAATATGGCGAACAGTCGAAACGGTGGATTGAACGACGAAAACATCAGCCCCGGCATCTTGAGCGATCGCGGCAAAACGTTCGGCCTTCTGCGGAATTGAACTGACTGCGGCGAGTACACCAGCCTCTTTGAGCTCCCGAATGCGTCGAACGATCAGATCCTCCTTGATCGGTTCGAGGTAAACCTTCTGCAGGAGGCTTGTGACCTCTTCTTTATTGGCTTTGAGAATATCCTTCAGGACCTCGGTCGGATTCGGGTAGCGGGTCTGGATTCCTTCCAGGTTGATTACGCCGAGACCGCCGAGCTTGCCCATGGCAATGCAGAATGGAACATCGGTCACCCCGTCCATGGCGCTGGCGATGATTGGAATTTTAAGGGTGATTGGTTCGGCATCCTTGCGTGGAATCTGGAAACTTGTATCCACTTCGCCGGGGTTGATGGTGATTTCGCCGGGCACAAGAGCGATTTCGTCAAATCCGTAAGTGACGCGGGCTTTTCGGTTGCGACCAATCCACATTCCCATAATTTGAATATCTCTCTCGGTTCGGGCTGCGGCGAAGCTTATTTCTACGCCGGGTTAAAATTTAAAGACGCCGTTTTGCGTTCCACATTGCGGACAGCGCGAGCGGTCCACATCGGGATCATCCGTATAAACAAAAGCGCATTTTTCACAACGAAAAATGTGATCTTCGCTTGGAGCAGGCTCAAAACGCTTGCGTCGAAGCTCGTAATATATGGCGAGGCAGGAAAGCCCCGCAAGTAAAGAAACGACGTAATAAAGTAAAAGCGTTTCGACAGGCATACAGCCAAGTGGACCATACCGTGCCATGCGCAGGCCGCAATGCAAACTTCAGTTGCAGCAAATCTCATATTACGGAGCTCGGTTTTGACGCCGAGACAAACCGGAGCAGCCACGCAATGAGGGACGCCCAAAGGTTCATCCAAGCGCCTCGGCTTTCTTCAAACGCTGCGGGTAGATGCTCGGCGCACATTCCCGCGCTCCGCAGATGAGAATTGCTGCCTCCGTTGCGAGCATTGCGTATTTTTCATGCGGAGTGGCCGCACGGCTGGTCAATATTAGAGAAACTATTTTGAAACTAACCGCAATCCACACATCCTGACTCCATGCCACAATGCCCATGCAAGCAGTGCTCGCAGCAAATTGAGTTCCCTATTGAGCTTAACGGACAGGAAATCGCCTGTCCGATTTGCGGAAAACAGACGCGGCTGTACCTGCCAGGCGCTCCGAATATTAAAATCCCGAAATTTGATCGAGGCGGGCCGGTCGCGCGCTCGCAAAGTACTGGGCCGGTGGGACCGCTTGCCACGAAGCTCATTGCGAATGTCGAGAAGGTTGTGGTCGGAAAGCGTGATAAAATTATCTTAACCATGGCTGCGCTACTGGCCGAAGGACATGTGCTGCTTGAAGATGTTCCCGGCGTCGCGAAGACGATGCTGGCGCGCGCACTGGCCCAAAGTATCGGCGCCTCGTTCAAGCGAGTTCAATGCACTCCGGATTTATTGCCCAACGACATCACGGGCGCCTCAATCTTTAATCCCAAAACCACCGAGTTCGAATTTCGTCCCGGTCCTTTATTTGCGGCAATTGTTTTGGCTGATGAAATCAACCGCGCGACTCCAAGAACGCAGGCAGCTTTGTTGGAGGCGATGTCTGAGCGGCAAATCACTGTGGACGGAAATAATTATCGGTTGGAGCGGCCATTTTTCCTGATTGCGACTCAGAATCCAATCGACCACGAAGGAACGTTTCCTTTGCCCGAAGCGCAACTGGATCGATTTTTAATTCGCCTGAAGCTGGGGTATCCGAGCATTGAGGAAGAGGGCGTGATGCTGGATCGACTTCATTTGGAGCATCCAATCGATAGCCTGACAGCGGTTGCGGAACCGGCCGAAGTTGTTGCGGCGATACAGGCCGCGCGTGGAATTCGCGTCGATTCGAAAGTTCGAGATTACATTTTGCAAATCGTTCACGCCACACGCCAGCACGAAGCGATTATTTTGGGCGGCAGCCCGCGCGCATCCATGGCTATTTTCCGGATGAGCCAGGCAGTGGCGGCATTGCAGGGATTTGATTTCGTGCTGCCCGACGACGTGAAACAGGTGGTTCCGCTGGTTCTCGGCCATCGGCTGATCCTAAAACCGGAAAACAGGCTTCGGCGAATGACAACCAGTTCGGCCATCGACGAGATTTTAAACCGGGTGGATGTGCCTGTAATTACTGCGGCCTGATTCAATGAAATGGTGGATTGGCAGTTTGGTTCTGTTGCTGGCTGGAATGGTCTTCCAACTCAGCCTGCTGGTATATGCCATGTACGTGTTGACCGGCATGCTTTTAATCAGCCGATACCTATCGCGGACCTGGATCAATAGCATCATTTCCTCAAGACAATGCTCGGATGATGTGGTCGAGATAGGGGAGACGATCAACGTCGAGTTGACGATAGCCAATCGTGGGCTTCTTACGATTCCCTGGATTCTTTGCGAAGATTTTTTGGCCCGTGAAGCCCTGGTGCGCAATCCGCCATCCCTTGAGGTAAAAGGTGCGCGGTTAACGCTCGTTTCGCTTCCACGAGACGGTGAAAAAAAGCTTTCCTATACTTTGAAATGTCTCCGGCGCGGATATTTCCAGATTGGCCCGTTGCTGCTGGAGACGGGTGATGTTTTCGGATTGCATCGACGGTTTCGAATCGCTTCAGACCCTTTCTATTTATTGGTGCTCCCGAGGGTGGTGTTGCTGCGGAACTATGATTTGGCGTCACCCCGGCCCCTTGGCGAGATTCGAGTTTCCCATCGGCTTTTTGAAGACCCAACTTTGATTGCGGGCGTCAAGCCTTACGAGGATGGGCAACCGCTGAATCGCATTCACTGGCGCGCGACGGCTCGAACCGGAGCACTGCAGAGCAAGGTTTTTCAGCCGTCGACCATCGCGGGCGTGACGATTCTGCTTGATTTCCATGCGGGGCATTATCAAGGCCAGGGCGGTCCATTTCGAGAAGAACTGGCCATCACAACCGCCGCGTCGATTGCAAATGCACTGTTTCAAATGGGACAGCGTTTCGGTTTATTGACAAATGGCAGGGATGCCGCCGCCCGAATCAAAGAGGAAGGATGGCAGCGCACGTTTCAGGATCGCGGAAGAGCGCAAAAAGAGGCGATGGAAGAGGATCGGCAGCCACGTTTGCAACCGCTGACTTTGCCGCCCTCACGTGGGGAGGCTCACTATCAGACGTTTTTGGAGATTTTAGCGCGATTGGAATTGAACGATGGGTTTTCGATGGCCGAGTTGGTACGCACATTTTCAAACTTTCTGGCGCGTAACACCACGATCGTTGCAATCGTGAGCAGCATTGATTTGGAGATTGCGACGAGCCTGGGGTCTCTGAAAGAACGCGGCTTTCAGGTTGTAGCCATCGTCATCGCTTTTGACGAACCGGCGCTTTCGGACTGGGCCGAAGCGCCGGAATGGGTGCGCTTGCTCCTTGCGCAAGGCATCAAATTCCATCGCGTGGATAATGACGATACACTTGCTGAATTTTGCAGCGCGATCCTGAGCAATGTTTGAGCGATGATAACACCACAGCAAAAACCGCACCCGTCCGCCGCCGACTTTCTCGCCGCCGCGATCAGTCCGGCCTTGATCATGCTGTTGGTAGGGAGCCTTGTCTTCTTCCTACTCGAGTTAATGTACGGGGGGCCGTATGCGGATCGGCTGCGTTGGACCATGTTCTGGTTTGTTTTTGCGATGGTTCTGGTTTCGCGGATTAGCGTGGAAGAGGGTTTTGGCAAAGCGAGCATTTATGGTGTCGCATTGGCCTGGGCTACTGCGATGTGGATTTTTCGATTCGTCGATTTCGTTTTTGGAGTGCTCGCGTTTCTCGCGTTCATTTGGTGGTGCGCCAGCAAGCTGGTCTGGGATGTAACCGTCATTCCCAACGACGAAGACACCTCCGGTGAAGGGCTGATGGCCGTGGCTGGCTTTGCAATTCCGGGGGAAGGCGAAGCGAAATTGCACGCAACTCTCACGCCGTGGTGGAAGAGCCTTTTCCGGAATGAGTCGGAGCGGGCGGGCTCGCCACACTCTCCAGGACTTTGGATCGTTTACTTTTCAATGGTGGCCTTGCCTTTTTTTGGGCTCGGCTATGCGCTGATCCCGGCGGGCCATACCGCGCAGCGGGCCAGTTGTTTTCATTACGCCTGGTCGTTTGCCTTTTCTGCAATGGGCCTCTTGCTCATCTCAAGTTTTCTTGGATTGCGGCGGTACTTGCGACGCCGCTATCTCACCATGCCGCCCTCGTTGGCTTGGAAGTGGTTCCAATCGGGAATCGCGATAACGTTGATGATTTTGTTGGGGGCTTTGTTCCTTCCACGACCTGAAGGTGCCTATCAGGTTAAAGGAGTTTTGCAAGCGATAGGGTCATCCCGGCAGCGTGCTTCGCGCAACGCTGAATTGGATTCCAATCCTGAAAAGGGAAATGGATCAGAAAAGAGGGGCGAGTCAGGAGAAGCAAATTCTTCGGGTAAAAACGTCAACGATCCAGCTCGATCCAGCGCTCAGTCTGGCGGACAAAAAAGTGGCCAGGCAGGAGGTTTTGCACAGGCGAAACAAAAGACTGCTCCCGTGCAAGTAAAAGAGCCCGCAAACATGGCGCGGACTCTGGCGATTTCGCTATCGCTTCTTTTCGCACTCTACCTATTGATTCGTTATTGGCAGGTCATTCTCGATTTCTTCCGAAGTGTTTTTGGCGATTTCAAATCCACACTGAAATCAAGTTCGAAACCAAAACCAATGGTTTCCAGCGCCGGGCATTCGAAGCGGAAATTCAGTTCCTTTACCAATCCATTTACAACTGGAAATGTGACTCGCCTAAGTACTGGGGAGTTATTGACCCTAAGTTTTGAAGCGCTTGAGGCCTGGGCCCGGGATCGTGGACAATCACGGAAAGGATATGCGACTCCTATCGAATTCGGGGAATCACTCAGCACCCATTTCTTCACTATGGAGCGTGATTTGGAAGTGACGACTCGCGCCTATTCGCAGTGGGCTTACGGTAATGTTTCGCCCTCATCTGAAGCACTTGAGGCCTTGGAACGCCTGTGGACGAGCATGTCCACAACGATTCGGGCCTCGGGTCAAAGTGAACGGGGAAGATAAACTGATGCTTCAGCGGAACAAGTCGCTATGTGTCCCGGTGCGTTCGAACCGGACGTGCATTTCCTTTTCCGAGAGCGTATAGATTAAAATCCAATCTGGTTCGATGTGGCAATCGCGGCTTCCGGTAAAGATGCCACGCAATGGATGATCCAAATATTCCGAAGGCAAGGATTTCCCCTCAATAAGGGTGTCCAGCACCGTTCTGAGCCGAGTCAGATCTGTGCCACGTTTTTCAGCGCGCTTGACATCTTTCTTGAATTGGGTCGTTCGGCTGAAAGTCCTCACAAACCCAAGTCAGTGTAGAGATCTTTTTTGTCGTCGAAATACTTGATGTTTTTTCCTTCCCGGCTTTCTCGCAGAGTCTTTACGGTTAGTTCATTAGGAATCTTTACTTCGAAAGGGAGTCCGCGTCGTAGCTTTATCTGTCGGTAAAGAAGAAGAATCGCCTCGGAGGCAGTTAGTCCAAGTTCGGAGAGAATATGCTCCACTTCGATTTTCAGATTCGGTTCTACTCGAGCACGAATTACTGCGGACTTGTTCATGTCCAGACTGTAGCCCTATTGTGGCTACAAACAAGTTGTTTCCCAAGTTGGGCCTTGGCGATCGATTCCCCGGTATATGGAAGTTCTGCAATTTCCGCTGTGATCCCTAGGAAATCTACGCCCGTCCGCTCCAAAACCACGAACCGTGAGGAGCCTCCTTATTCCCTATACTTGACTAAATGGTCAACTACAGCTAGTTTGTTGCCCATATGAACGCTGCTGGTGATTGCATCAATGTGACGGATGAGACCTTCGAGGCTGAAGTTGTCCGAAGTAAACGACCTGTCGTAGTTGATTTTTGGGGTGAGCATTGTTCGTACTGTCGGCCACTCGGCTTCCTGCTAGACGAAGTGGCGACCGGAATGGCGGAGAAAGCCAAGTTTGTAAAGGCGGATGTCGCTTTGAACCAGCAATGGGCTTCGCACTATCGGGTAACTGGGTTACCTACCGTAATTGTAGTGAAAAATGGAGAAGTTGCGGGACAATGGGCGGGGTTACCTGCCAAAAAGACATTAATAAGCCGGTTGGAAGCAGCCATCGCAGCACCTTGACGCTAAAGTAACACGATTCAGCCTCTGATTTTTCGGTAACCTTGTTATGGGACGTGTAAGCGATGCAAAAGAGAGGTTGATGAAGGCAGCCCAGGATCTGATCTGGGAAAATAGCTACGGTTCTACGACCGTGGATGCGATTTGTGAGAAGGCGAATGTCAAAAAAGGGAGCTTTTATCATTTTTTTGACTCGAAGTCAGATTTAGCAGTAGAAGCGATCGACACGGATTGGGCAGAGCGAAGAAGGCGAATCGATGCTATATTCTCTCCGACCATCCCGCCCCTCGAACGGCTTCGGTCCTATTTTGAGCACGTTTATTTGAAACAGGTTGAGCTGAAAAAAGAGCGCGGCCGAGTGCTTGGGTGTCCGTTGTTTACGCTGGGATGTGAAGTAAGCGCACAAGACCAGTTGATTCGGGCAAAGGTGGAAGAAGTCCTGGCGCAGTACACGAAGTACTTTGAGACGGCGATTAGGGATGCCAATGCGGCGGGATTAATTCGCGCTCCCGACGCCGCGTCGAAGGCTCGCATGCTTTTTGCTTACTTTGAAGGCGTGCTGGCGCAAGCGAGGATTCAAAACAATCCAGAACTGCTCAATGAAGTGCAGACCGGGTTTATGGAGATCCTTGGCAGCCGCAGGGTGAATCTGGCTGCGTAGCAAGGGGTTGCTTTCCCCAGGAAAAGTTAGAAAAGAAAGTTTTGAACAAATTTACTAGTCAACCAGTCAACTACTCAGAAGATTATGAAGACCACGAAGAAGAAATTGATCTCGCGCAAGCCTCAATCGTTGAGAGCTCGGAAGCTTGCGTTGGCTGAAAAGTCGGAAAATCCGAACCTCTCAACTCCGGAAGCCCCTGCCCCCGTGGTCGCACGAGAAGAGGTCATCCGTACGCCCTACGAAAAGAGCGACAATTCGGCGCTAACGCTCTATCTGCGCGAAATCGGTGAGACGAAATTGCTCACTCCTTCGGAAGAAGTGGTGTTGGCAAAGCGCATTCAAAAGGGGGACAAAAATGCGCGTGAGCACATGATCAAAGCGAATCTTCGGCTCGTGGTCAAAATCGCCCGCGATTATGACGGCTTGGGCTTGCCATTGCTTGACCTCATTAACGAAGGAAACATTGGTTTAATGAAAGGCGTGGAGCGTTTTGACCCAACCAAGGGTGCCAAACTCTCGACCTATGCGGCTTGGTGGATTCGACAATCGATCAAACGCGCTTTAGCGAACCAATCGAAGACGATTCGGCTCCCGGTGCACGTGACTGATACGCTTTTCCACATTCGAAAAGCGGAAGCGAAACTGCACGATTTATTCGGGCGGGATCCGTCCAACGATGAAGTTGCCGAAGAACTCGGTATTACATCCAAACGAGTGGCGGAGTACCGCAAGGCGTCGCTGAAGCCTTCGTCGCTCGACGCGCCATTGGGCGATGACGACAGCAATCGAATCGCGGACGTGGTTGCGGATCAAAATGCCCATTCGCCGCTCGAGGATCTTGAAGGGAAAAACAATACCCAACTGGTCTACGAAGTTCTGAAGAAACTCGATCCTCGGGAGCAACGGATTCTCCGCCATCGTTTCGGTTTGGACGGTGATGACGAGAAAACGCTCGAGGAAGTCGGTGAAGAGTTTGGCGTGACGCGTGAGCGTATTCGCCAGATTCAAAACGAGGCGCTGGCGAAATTGCGCAAGAACATCGAGCAACTCGACAAGTCGCACGCTGAGTAATTTCGAAGGTGGGTTGAGAGCGTTGACGGAGTAATCCGCCAACGCTTTTTCCTGTACTGGTAGCGAGCGGCGAATGAAGCTGTAAACTCCCGGATGATGCGTTCATTGGAACCGCCCATTGCCTTTTGCGCCAATCTTTTGGATAGTAGCGCCGGATGGTCGTCACTGGTTACGCTGCCTTTGCGGTGCTCTTGCTGCTTTCAGCGGCCAGTTTTTTCTTTTCCCTTGCGGAATCGGCGCTTTTTTCATTGGGAAAATGGAGGGTTCAGGATCTTGCTGAACATCGCGGGGACGGCGCGAAGCGCCTTCTCGCTCTGCTGCAGAACCCTCAGGATGTGCTCGCGGCAATCGTCCTCGGAAGCACGTTCGCGAACGCCGGACTTGTCGCCTGGGTGTTGTGGCTCCTGCTGCATGCGGAATTGTCGGTCTTTGGGCCGCTTGGGTTATTATTTCTGGTCATTTTGCTGGGCTGCGAGGTGATTCCAAAAACTCTCGGAGTGCGCGCACCTGAATTTTGGTCGATTCGTTTGGCCACCCCGGTGAGTTGGCTGGTACAAGCCACCCGGCCATTTCGTGAGATCGCCCAGGAACTCAATTCCAGTTTGCTTCGGCTGGTAGTTCCAAGAATGCGCACACCGCATGTCGAGATTTCGGATGAGGAATACAAAGAGCTCCTGGAAATGGCCTATCAGCAGGGAGCGCTTGGACATTCCGAGAAAGAAATTATATCGCAAATCATTCGTCTGGATCGCCGGACGGCGAGCGATGTGATGAAAGCGCGCGCCCAGATATTTGCGATCTCAGATGACTTGAGCGTCGAAGAAATGCGCGAGGCGGCACGGAAGTTAAGGCACACCCGCCTTCCCATTTACGACGGCACCGTGGACACCATCGTGGGCATTCTGAATACACGGGCATTTTTGCTCGACCCGGCAATCGATCTTGCTGATGCGGTTGAGTTCCCATCATTTGTTCCCGCGACGATGAACCTGCTGCACTTGATGAAAGCACTGCAGCGGCAGCAGCGGGGAATGGCTATTGTCCTGGATGAATTTGGCGGGACTGCCGGGGTGGTGACCATGGAAGATATTCTTGAGGAGCTGGTCGGCAAGTTTCGCGGCGAACTTGAAGAAAAGGAACAAATCATTGAAAAGCTTGGGCCAGGGCGTTGGCGTTTGAGCGGCACCACTCGACTCGACGATTTCAAGCGCGAATATCCGGCCCTCGCCGAAATCGAGGATTGCGATACGATCGCTGGATTATTGCTGCGACAATTTGAAATCGTTCCAACCCAGGGCCAATCCACGACATTTCAAGGCCTGAAATTTACCGCCAGCAAAGTTACCGATCGCCACGTGCGCGAGGTCCTGGTGGAAGCGCCAAAGAAAGGTTCATCATGAACGGATGGGGCCTCTATACTATATTCATCGCCGGTTGTATTGGCCTCTCTTTCGTTTTTTCTGGAATGGAAGCCGGCGTTTTCGCCCTTAAGCGGTGGCGCATTCGACAGTTGATGCGGGAAGGACGCCGGAGCGCGACGTTGCTAAACTCGTTTCTGGACCAATCGGAGAGTTTTCTCTGGACGATCCTCATCGGCAATACCCTGACTGCTTTTGCGGCCATCACTTTGGTGGCCTACGGACTTTACCGGGTGCTCGCTCCACATCCGTTCGCAATGTTGTTGGTGTTTTTGGTGGCAGTGTTTTTATTCTACGCAATCGCTGATTTGCTGCCAAAAATGCTCTTCCGCATTTTTCCTAATCGCCTCTGCATGTTTCTGGCCGCACCGTTCAAAATTATATATATGGGATTGTCACCGGTCGTTTCGATTATCGAATGGCTTTCAAATGTTTTGCTGCGCTGGACCGGAGGCCGCGCATTTCAGGGCCAGATCTTTAGCAGCCGCAATGAACTGCGTCTTGCGATGCAGGAGTCCGGTCAAGCCTTCACCAGTGAAGAAAAAGCGATGATCAACCGCGTGCTCGACCTCGAATCTCGCACGATCCGCGAGATCATGCTTCCACTCAACCGCGCCCCGTCCATTAGTGACGACATGACGGTCGAGCAGGTATATGCGGTTTATCGTGAGAACCCGCGCAACTCTCTGCCGGTCTGGCAGCAAACCGGGACGACCAGGCGCATTGCCGGGATGCTCAATTTGAAGCAGATCCTTTTCAAGCTTCCCTCTGATTCCAAGGTGCTCGTGAAAGAGGTGCTGCGGCCTGCATTATACTTGAATCTGGATCTCCGGGTTGAACAGGCCTTGCGCCGAATGCAGCGTAGTGGCCACCGGATGGCGATAGTGCTCGCGCACGATCGTCGCGAAATTGGCCTGGTGAGCCTGGAGGAAATCCTTAAGGTCATTTTTGGAGAGGTAAGGCTCTAATGGGATCCAGTGCCACCAGCATCATTCTGCAACTGTTTGCGGTCTTGGTCCTGGTAATCCTCAACGGTTTTTTTGTGGCGGCAGAATTCGCGTTGGTCAAAATCCGCGATACGCAACTGGGCAGCCTCATTGCGAAGGGAAACAAGCGGGCGGCAGTAGTCCGCCGCGTGATCGGGAACCTGGATGCCTCGTTGAGCGCGTGTCAGTTGGGCATTACGCTTGCGAGCCTGGCTCTCGGCTGGATTGGCGAGCCGGTGTTTGCGGCTTTGTTGCAGCCGGTGTTGCGCGCATTGCATATCACCTCGCCGCAAATACAGCATTATCTCTCATTTTTTGTTGGCTTTTCGGCGCTGACATTCTTTCACATTACTGCGGGAGAGCAGGCTCCCAAATGGCTCGCGATTCAGAATCCCTTGCCGACCTCCATGTGGGTTGCCCGCCCGCTTGAATTATTTCACAGAGTTTCGTATCCATTTATTTGGCTCTTAAATAACTCGGCTCTTTGGTTGCTGCGACGATTTGGAATCGAACCGGTCAGTGAATCGGAGATGGTCCATTCGGATGAAGAACTGCGACTGCTTTTCGCCACTTCCCAGGAGCACACGGGCGGGACAGCGTTAGGAAGAGATATCGTTCTTAGCGCGCTCGATCTGCGGCGCCGGATGGTGCGCGACGTGATGCGGCCCCGCCAGGAAATTACAGCGCTGAGCACTGAAGCTACTATTGCAGAGTGTCTGGAGACTGCAGAAAAAACCCGTTATTCACGTTTTCCTTTGGTTGAGGGCGGAGATCTGGATGAAACCATTGGTGTGGTTCATATTAAGGATTTGTATTCGATGCGAACGAAGGCCACAACCGCGGCCGATCTTCGTCCAGTAGCTCGGAAATTGATTTATGTTCCGCTTACGGCCCGATTGGAGCGTGTGCTTCAGTTTTTTCTGGAACGAAAACTTCATTTCGCCATCGTCGTTGATGAATACGGCGGAACTCTCGGAATGATTACGCTCGAGAATATACTCGAAGCTCTGGTGGGCCAGATTCAGGATGAGTTCGATCAGGAAAAGCCGCTGCTTCAGAAGCTCGGAGACGGCGTTTGGGAAGTTGCAGGTAGTTTGCCCTTGCACGAGCTTGCAGAATTAACCGGCCAGACATTCGGCGAGGAGGAGATCATTACTGCGAGTGGACTTGTGACGCATCGCCTGGGTGGATTTCCGAAGGTCGGAGATGTTCTGCCGCTGGAGCGTTACGAGCTGCGCGTCGTTGAGTTGGAAGGGCTGCGCGTATCGAAATTGCAACTCAAGAAGCTGCCGCCCCTTCCCTCGGAGGATCCTGTTTCCGAGTAGTTAGCTTACCAGCGTCCTCCACGTATGGCAAAGAACACCAGGATAATCATGCCACAACTTCCCATCGCGGCCGCACCGCCATTTCCCGCCTGAAGATTCGCCGCCGCAAAATAGATTTCCAGCAGAATTACCATGAGCATCGGATGCCAATCAACTGGCTGTTTGACCGGTTGCTTATTGATTAACCAGGGAGTCGCAAACAGATATATCGCAAAAAAACTGACTGCACATCCCAGCCAATTGCTCCAGGGCATTCCATGCCAGGTCCACGACCTCGGCTTCGTTTTCCAAATCCAGTAGTGCGCTCGCTCTCCAAGTACCGGCTCCGCGGAAGTGACAATGAACAGCACAATGATCAGGCTCAGGGCAATCATCCAATAGCCATAATGATTCGTTTTGCGCCATGGCCGCAGCGGTAAGCGTGCAAAGCCGCGCGCGCAAATCGCAAGAGCCGTCCAATAAATCGGCAGCACGGGGGGAACCCCCAGAACCCGAAATTCCACCGCCCGCGCGAAATCGAATGCACCAAATGGAATTCCGGTCTGTCGCCCAAAGGCGAGGATGCATAAACTGATTGAGGTGATGATTGCGGCTGCCGTGACCACATTTTGCGCGGGCAATCGCCGGGCTAATCCGATCAGGCTGGTCGCTGCCATGGTAATCGCTAAAACGGCGTGTGCCTCCGGCATGCTGCGATTTTGGGTAAGAAATAACGCGGCGAAATTAATGCCCCAGCAAAGCAGAAACGCCGAAAACAACGGCTTGTGACAGGCTTGTGCCACCGGCCATGGCCGCAAGTCGGGAGATTTCGCCAAAGGATCCAATCGGTGGCGCAGTCTGCCTCACCGTCGCGACTTTTGTCGAGAGCGCGCGCGGCATATCGAAGCACCTTGAGCCAAGTGTGCTCACGCGAAAGCTTGCTGACAGGCCCCCATTGCCGCAAT
>JAQGOX010000512.1 GCA_028293365.1 Verrucomicrobiales bacterium
GCTTATCCACAGGTCCGACTGCCTTGAGTCCTTTAGCGTGCAACTCCGCGTTGATGAATCGATCGATTGGGTTGGTAAGAACACCGTCGCCAGCCGGTATCGAAGGGCAGGAAACCGGCCTCAAGGACCACCAAGTTTCGGTCGACTTTTTTTTCTGTCCGGCATGGGAAGAGTCGCTGGCGATAAACAGGCTCGCTACGATTAGAATGAACCAACCGAGCCGAAATCTGTTTTCTCTTGAAGGTGTAATGACGCAGAATCCTAAGCCAGCATGGCCCCTTTTTCAAAGCGATAATGTACGTTTTGGAATTTAGAGGGCGTTGAATGGCACTGGGGACAATTCGATTCCCGCGTTCCTATTGAAGCAGGATCACCCGATAGAATCGCTCCTGCTCGTCGCTTACAGGGTCAACGACGGTAATGGTTTTTCCTGAAGCAGTCCGATTATTCCCTAACGGAGTCCAGGTTGCATCATTCAAGTTGTTTTTGAACTGGACCTGATAAGTGCGTCCAGAAATTACTGTGGCCAAAAGAGAGATTGAACCATCTGACTGAATGGCAAAAAATCCGATATTGGGTGAGTCAGGAGCATCCCCCTTATTCGCCGATCCGGGCGTCCAGTTGTCCATGAAGATCATCGAGTTCGTATTGCCGTCGGGAAGAAATCCCTGGCTGACATTTGCAGTCTGCAGCCCAAAGTTAACGATGTGTTGAACGGTTCCATCCGGGTTGAAAAGAGCGAGCGTGCTGCCAGTTTTGCTCAGCTTGAAATTGGCGTGAAGATCGGCTGATCCAGATCCATTTAAATTTGTTTGCCCGTCAGCCCAAATCAGTAAAAAACTATTGGCAGCGAGCGCGGTATTGGTGGGAATCATCCATTTTCGAGGTTGCGCAAGTGCGTCGGATAAAAAGTATCCCGATAGGTTCACCGGTGACGGGTTCGGATTATAAAGCTCGATCCAATCGGAGTAGTGGCCATCGGCTGGGTCGATAAATCCGCCTGGGGCCGCGTTATCGGCCATCCATTCGTTGATCACGACTGGTTGCAGTGCGATCGACCCGAGATTCGTTACCACAATCGAAACCAGTGCGTTAGTTAATCCCTTGCCATAATTGTCGATCCCCTGGACCGCAAGCAGGTTCGTGTAAGCGGGAAGACGAATGGTTAGGCTCCAATTCGTCAAGCTCGTCCAGCGAATCGGATAATTGAGCGAATTGACCTGGATCTCCTTAATGGTCAAAGGTGCGGTTCCAGCCAGGACAATTAAGTTGGTCGCACTGCTAAAATCTTTGCCTCCGTTGCTGGTGATGGCAAATGGGGTGCTCAGTGGTATCTTTGCGCGAATAAAAGCTGCACGCTGTTGGAGATAACTAACAGCACTGCTCCAGTCTTGTCCGAGCAATCCACTGTAATGAGCAGCCCATGGTCCCAAGTATTTCGAGTTGACCGTGGTCGTCATGATATCAAGCAGGTGGTTGTAGAATCGTCTGTAGTTATTCGGCAGTAGTGTAATTTTGTAGGTATTTGCTGATCCCGAGCCCGGAAACGCATAATCAACAGATTGAGCAAAGGCGAAATCCATGTCCCACAATACCCCAAGCGCCTTGCCATCTTCTGGCCGAAAATAAATCTTCCAATTGTGGTTGAGCCCGTAGGTGAAGGTATCTCCATCTCCGGTAAAGGCTTTGAATGCCAGGGTCCGCATCCATTCATCCGAATCCATCAGTTGTGAGGTTTGGGTTTCCAGTGCTGAACCGCTTAAACTGAAAGCTTTGTTCAGAGCGATGATTTGGCTGTAATCATCAGCATCCGCGTGATTCTCCTGGAGCAGAATCCATCGGTAATACTCCTGGTTATCCCCCCAATTTTTCATTTCAACATTAATAACATCGTCAGGTTGTGGGAGTTTGGGGGCTTGCGGGCTGCCGGTGGCTGTAGTCAGCGGGTAATAAATCAATTCGAGGGTGTACATGTTGCCGTTCCCTCCGTTCCTAAATTGGTTATCCCAATAATCCCCGTCGAACGCGGACATCCGCATCATCGCCGGGCTGTTCTCCTGGCTGCGAGGCGCGAGGACCTGCACCAGATCACAGTCCAAACCGAAAATCCCGCCCGCGTGGTTAACTGCTTGCCAAAGCAAAATCTCGCCTTGTTTGCCCGTGCGTCCGGAATAGCCGCCGGACCGATCCAGCGTCACGGTGTTTTGAACCCCGCGGAAGAGCGCATCGGGATGAAACTTCAGCGAGAACCCGACTCGTTCTGTATCACTGCGCCCCCGTTCGCTGCTTTGAAGATGGATGCCTGCGTCATAAAAGACCTGCTGGTCATTGTAGACGACCGTCGCTCCCTTGAGGTCTGACGACATAACGTTGGTTAATGCGTGGAGTTGCTGCGCATCCTTTGCGGTCATCAGCAATCGGAAGCGATTCAATTGCGGCATGATCGCGGAGTTATCGTCCACTTTATAGAGTGCTCGCGAATTTGTGCCGCCTGCCGGATAAAAGGAAATGGCACCCAGGTTGTCTGCAGCCTGGACGAAAAACTGAATGATGCTGCCCGTGGGTTGGCTTGGAAGAATCGTGGTGTACCCTGTGTAGTTTGAGGAATCCTTCAATGATCCAGGCATCATCGGCACTGTCTTCCAGGCCGCTCCATTCAGTGACCACCATAGGGTCACATCTCGAATGCCCTGTGGATCTCTCGCGCTCACGTTGATGCTAACCGGGTCGCTGGATTTTGGAACGATCGGACTATGGATCAGCCCGCGGAAAGTCGGCCCTGAATTGCTGATATAAGTCGAATTGCGCCTACCCGGCGTGCCATGGATCGAAGGCATGGGCAGCGCAGATGTCTTCGCTACTCGATTGAAGTAGAGACGGGTATTCAATCGATTGTTTCCGGCCAGCCATTTTCCTCTGAACGAGATCTGATATTCTTTCCCATCGGTGACAGTTCGTCCGCTCGCGTAGGTAGTTTCAAGATGATCGTGAATATGGCCGGTGGCTGCGGTGCTGATGAGATGCAAAACGTGATTGGCGGAATTGTCGGGATCGATTTCAATTCGGCTTTGACTGTGGCTTCCGAGTAACCTCCACGCAGTCAAGCCCGTCTCGAAATTCCCATTTTGCAACAGTTGGATTGGAGTCCCGGAAGGGCTTTCGATTACACTCAAGTCGTCGATGAGACACTCACCCGAATCCAGCAGACCCATGACGAATTCATTCCAAAGTGTCGGACCGATGAGGTTTTGAGCGACGGCGCGATAGGTGTAATTGCTCCAATTGGAGCGAGCGGTTTCGATACTTGCGGCCCAGCTTTCAGGCTTCGAATTATCAGCCCCTGGATCGCGCAATTCCAGGCTGCTTCCTCCACCACTCGCGTAATCCGGCCATGGTTTCCCGTCAAAATAAATCAATTCGTTCGCTGGATTTCCTATCGCATCAGTGAGTAAAAGGTGACCTCCTTTATGTTTTAGATTGCCGGTAAAAGACCCGGCGATAGCGATGCCCGGATAATTCGTGCCCATAGAGCCGGCGTCTTTTGCAATTACAAGATAACCATCCGAAGGAATCGTTGTTCCAGCCGGGAAATCGAAAACAACATCTTTGGATAATCGCCAGCCACTCAGATCGACCAGGCTGGCACCGCGATTGTATAACTCAATCCAGGTATCCGAACCATTCTGGACAGGAGGATCGTACATGACCTCATTGATGACAACGTCTTGGGATAATCGAAAAGAATTCGAGCTGCCAGGAGTTGCGACGGCCGGAAACCACCATGGTCCGGTGCCGTCTGGTAATCGGCCTCGCGCTTTGGACTTCATCACCACTCCATCGAGCACGCTGGCTTTTCCAGGTGCATAGAGAAAAAGAAGATCTCCGCCTGAGACGCTAAAGCCTAAGATATCCCCATTTAATTGCAGAAAGCCGTTCGGCGGAAGAGATTTTGCTGGGAAAATATATTCGCCATTGGTGGAACTCCCTCGTTGCACCAGAACGCAGCCTTCCAAATTCAAAGCGAACGAGCCGTAATTCATTAGTTCGATAGAAAAATCTGAATTGGTTGCCGCCGATATTTCATTCAGGGCAAGCGTCATGGGCGGCGGGACAAGCACGTTTGTCGTTATCACCAAAAGATCGGCCCCAAACAGCAGGCTTTTGCTTCCACCGGGACCTTGATGCACTTCAACCGCCAGAACATTTGCGCCGGCGATGAGGCTATTGCCGGGAAGAGTAAAAGGACCGGCATAAGGCGGGTTTGTGATAGTGGAGAGAGCGGCTGTCTGCGGTGTTATCGGACCCGATGGCATGTTAATGCGAAGCACCTCGGTTCCGTTTAAATAAAACACCGCACCGTCTGCTACGACACTATCGAGTTGGAGGGCTGTTTGTGAAGGCTGACCAGGAATGCTGAATTCTGTTCGAAAGCGATAACTGGCGGAGCCTGTCGGCAAAAAAGTATGCACTGGAAATTGCCTCCGACCGATTCCGGTAACTCTGGCGCGGAACCCCGCCGGGTTTGCGGATGTTGAATCATTGAAAGTAAGAAAATCGAGCGTGTTTGATCCGGAGTGAAACCCGTTAGTGATGTTAAAATCTCCGCTCAACGAATTAAAACCAACGTAACTTAGTTCTAAAGAGACACCGTTGATGCGGACATCGGTGACTCGGTTATCCGATGCCATGTTTATTTTAAGCGCGACGCTCGTTGGATCGAAGCCGTCCAGTGAGAAGGTGGTCTGGTAGTTGTAGGCTCCCGCGGCGACGTTAAGGCTGCCGGGATTCAGCACGCCTATCCAACTGGAAGCCGTATCATTTGCGAGCCACGCCGGATGGTTTTCGATGACTGTTGCCGGGAGCGGCGGGGGTGGTGTGGTGGTTTGCGCGGACTGCGTGAGCTGGTAATGCAAATCTGGAGATCCCGGCGCGCTGACGGTTCTCTTATCATTGATCCCTGTGCTGAATATGGATGGAATGTTTTCTGGAGCGCCAGACGGTGGGATCACATTTCCCGTCTGGAAGATTCCCTGGCCTGAAGTCCACGTGCTGTCATCGAAGTTGAATTGAGTCCAGGCCGAGTCAGAACTTGCCCCTGCCGTGTTGAAACGCCATGAGCTTTCGATAAGGACCGGCGTCGAGTTTGTAATCTCCACCGGACTGATTGCGAAATTGCGACGTCCTGGCGTCCCTCCCACTAGTGGGCTGACCGTCCAGTTAATCGCGAGGCCGCTTGCCGAATCTTCGTCGCGCTTGCTGAGCGACACCCCGGCGCCGTCTGCACCCACTGGCCAATCACCATCCACTCCATACGCTATTTCATCCATCAGCCGGTGGTTGTTATTGAAAAGCTGAAGCGTATCGCCTGAATTCGAAAGTCTGCCGGTAAACGGCCCAACCACATTTGTCTGGCCGGACGCTACCTTCAAGTCGGCTGGCGACAATGCCACAAGCAGGTAGCCCCGAGAGGGAATGATCGTTCCCTCCAAAAAGGTGTAGTGTACGCCCCCGTCGATGGACCAGTTGGAAAGGTCGACGTTTACGGCCATCTGATTATGAAGTTCCAACCATTCGAACTTCGTTTCGTTCGTGAGCGGATGATACATGATCTCATTGAAGACCACGACGCTATCGGCCTGTACGATCTCGGTCGCAGCCGGTAGGATCAGCGTGAACAATATGAATTTCTGAAGTAAATGAGAAAACTGACTTCCGATTGCGCGCAGTAAAAAGCGCTGATTGGCGGCAAAACACATAAAGATAAGCGATCTCCATCAAAAATGCTTTCCAGTTCAAAGCGATGGATTCCTGATTATAGCCGCAAAACGGGCTGACTCAAGGGTTCTCCTTTGCGAGAATGA
>JAQGOX010000577.1 GCA_028293365.1 Verrucomicrobiales bacterium
CCGCTGATCGGCCCAAACCTTCCGACGCATCGAGGTGTTCGATCATGACCTTCGGATTGATTGCACTGGTCAGGCGGGATTGAATATTCTGGCCGGATAAATAGATCCTTGAACCGGTCAAGGCGACCGGAATGATCGCTTTTAGTTCAGCATCGGTATTCGCACTACCGACCGGAAGAACGCGCAGGGAACTCGGAACGCTGTTTTGGTATGCGAGCGATTCTGAATAATTCGACGCCACATCGAGCATTGAATAAGCCGGCGGCGGTGACGTAAGTAAAAAATTCCGGGCTGTTGCCGCAACGGTGAAACCGGCGGTCAATCCGCATTGCGCAAGGATTGCGGAATAGTCCTCGACTGTTTCCCGTTTTACTGCGACAACCAGGACCTGCTGTGCAGCCTCTTCACCACCCCCAGACAGTTCGTAACCCCACGCCAATTGATCGGGAGCAAGAGGAAATTCACTTTCAATCTGAAGTAATAATAACCGTTGAAAATCGTCGGCAGAACATTTGGGCAATGCCAATTGACGAAGCAAAACTCCACGCGCGGCGATGGCACAGAGCGCGGGGCGGCGAGAACTGAAGGTATTGCGCTTCAAGAATCCGGACAGGGCCGTTATCAGAGACTGGCAGGATCCTTCTGTGATGCGTCCATCTGCGGTGCGTTCGATCGCGGCTTCGAAGCCGTTGGTGCCGTCAAGAGCGCGGACCAGATCCCGCGCAAATTCGATGAATAAGGGTGAAGAATTTATAAAGTCGGTTGCTTTCAAAGATCCTCCCGGTAAGACAGTGTTTCGATATCGCTCGCGCCGATTCTGACAATCGCCATGATCCGCTTCTTCGCGCCGGTGGAAGTTACCTGGCCCTCGCTGAGAATGCGGAACGTTTCCGATCGAACCGTCACTTTTGGCGCGATCTGTTTGAAAATATCGCGAGTGATTCCATCCACTTTCAGGAGCCACGCAACATTCGGCAGATAACCGGCTGATTGACGATAGGAAACGATTGCCTGGGCTAATTCAGGAGTGATCGCGGGCAGGCATGCCAGAACATCCACGCTGGCAGTGTTCACATTGATCGCTCCCGCAAGAGTGCTCGCGGAAATGGTGGTGACATCGTCGGCGATGTCTATCAGCAGATTCTCATCGATCAGTTTTGGACCGGAGTTTTGCTGTAGTTGGGCCGCCTGCGCCTGTGCAGCATCCTGAGGTTGGCCAGACTGCTGATTGGGAAGGTTGCCTTGCAGATTTTGCTGCTGCGGAGGGGGTTGCTGAGGCTGAGGAGCTGAAACTTCCAACAAGTCGGCCAAACTTTCGAATTTGTTCTGTCCTCGTCGCGCTATGATTGCTTTGGCAATATCTGATGTGATTCCTTTGACTCCGGTCAAAGCGGCTTCGTCCGCAGTTTGAAGATCGACACGTTCCAGTCCTGAAGCGGTGCGGTTGCGCACTTGAGAGTTAACGGTGAGAATTCCGGACCAGCCGGCATCAAGAATGCCATCGTGATTGTCGGAAGGAAGAGAAGTCGATCCATCGTCTTCGTTTGGATCCAAAAGTCCGTTTTGATTGATATCCTCGCCCATAAACAATTCTCGAGTAACACCGCGCACCATCAAAAGTTCGCGCAGAGTTTCGAATGGGCCGTTGCGCGGCAGGTAGGGAGGGCGCAAAGCGCTGTAATATTCGGCTTCGGCGCCGTTCGGGGTAACGTTGCTATCGCTATCGCGCCAGTCAATGATTGCAGCGGCGATCTCGGGGAGCATTCCGTAAGTTTTGATCAATTGATCAATCGTGGCGGTATTGACGTTCAATCTGCTTTCTTCATCGCTAACGCCATAAATCAGTTTACTGCCTTCGTCTACACGCCCCTGGCGCACGATTCGGAACAGACCGCGACCCAATGGAACATCCCGAAAATCTTTAGTCGAATCATAGAGCTCCCCACTGTGATTCTTCGCTGCTTTTTTCCGTGCGGCCGCATCCTGATAAAGCAAGGCTTTAGCCTTCTCGATTCCTGCGAGTGCTAAATAATGGGCCTGAATTGAATCGCCATGATTTTTCACGACAAGCAGGTCAAGGCGGGATGTATGCAGCACGCCGATGACAAGGACCGAGAGTAGCGCGAGGCACCAGAGCAACCCCACCAGAACTGAAGCGTTTTCCCCTCTGGAACGATTCATTGTGGTGCTCCTTCGGGTGGCGCTTCCTGGCCGCTTGTGTTACTCACCCGATTGCTGGCGCTGGTTGAACTCGTTTGTGCGGCTATTGCGGAAAGGTTGAGACGGGCAATAGTTTGAAATACCAAGGGCGGCTCGGAAGCATCTTTTCCTGCTGCAGGACGTCCTACATCCAATGTGAGTGTAATCCGGACCGATTCGGGCATGCCGCTCAGATTCGGATGATCTTTGAGCGAGTTTTCAATTTTCGCAGCGCCGTTGATATCGCCCCAATCATCATACCAATCAAAGCCGTCGTAATACTCGAACTTTAAACTGCGGACGCCGCGAGCGATTTCTTCAAGTCTGCCCCCTGCAAGCGGTTCCGGGTCAGGGGTCGGATCACGCCTGCGCCAAAGTGCATATCGATCAAATTGAGGATCCTTTTTTAGGAAATAGCTTGTTTCGCAAAAGTCGCCTTCGTTCGCATGTTTCGGCGTATAATTGTGGGTGCCGAAATCAAGATTATCACCTTCAACCTCCCCGATCATCCGATGACTTCCGAGGAACTCTATCTTGGTGGAAAGAGGGCTGGCGCAACGCAAATCGGCGCTCATCATTTCCATCGCGATGCGGGCGTTCTGCAATGTTTCCGATCTGGATTCGACAATCTTTTGACTCGCGACCGCCGAGCTTAGACAGAAATAGGCGCTGACCAGAATCAATGACATCAATGCGGCACTGATGACGATTTCGATCAGAGTGAACGCGGAGGATTGCGCAAGCATGGAGCAGTTGCGAATCTTCACAGCTTGCTCCTTTCACGTTTTTTAGATTTCTCGGAGCGGCTCTTATCGGTCGTCGAATCGAGTGATGGAGCGGGAGGGTCGAACAACAGCGTACGCAGGTCAAAGATGCTTTGCCCCGATTTTGAGTTTTCGATCACTACTTCGACGTCATACAGGCCATCGATACTCGTTGTAGTGACGGTCTGTTTCCAGCGATACAAGCCAAGGCCTTCGCCACAATCGCCTTCGGTTTCTCCGGAATTAATAAACGGCTCGGCGCGGAGGGCCTCAATTTGCCCTGCAGCAAGCAAAGCGGCAGAAGTTTGAATTTCGGACTCCTTGCTTGAGGTGAGAGCGGCGGTCATCCCCTGCGTTAAACCAACCAGGCCGATGCCCAGGATAAGGATGGCGCACATCACTTCGATCAGCGAAAATCCGGCGCTGCCACGCATATTCATCACTCGCGTTCCATTTCCACGATTTGCACGCGAGAAGTTGCGGAATTAATGCGCAGCGCTAAACGGAAGCCATCCCGGTCGCGCAAAACAATTTCAGCGCCATCGGCGGTACCGTCGGGGTAAAAAGAAATATCGCCGTCAGGCACAGGTTTTTCGGGGTCTTTCCGAGACTCGGAGACTGGTTCTGATTCTTCGTCAGGCTCTTCTTCGACCTTCCGAACCCGGACGGATATTCGTGCATCGATATCCCCTTGCCCGCCGCTAATCTCTTGTGCGGAGGTGTTTCCTGTTTCTTCCGATCCCGGCGATCCTTTTGCGATGCGATATCTTCCATTACGAAGATCGAGCTGAACCACATGGATGGTGCTGGTGGTAATCGCACTGCTGTTTGCGAGCGTGAGGACATCGACCAGTTTGCGTGCGGTCGAGCGGAGCAGCGCGTCCTGGAAGGTGCCACGCATTTCAGGAATGATCATCGCCGTCAGAATCGAGATGAGTACGATGACGACCATCAACTCGATCAGAGTGAAGCCGCGCTTGCCCCCGCGATTTCGGACGCCCAGGATCATGGTTACCAGTTTCCGATGTCGGCCTTGTCTCCTTCGCCGCCATCCGCGCCATCAGCACCGCGCGACCAGATATCAAAACTCGAAGGGTGATGAATGCCGGGAGCGCGATACTGATAAGGATTTCCCCAGGGATCCTGGCGAAGCATCTTCACGTAAGGTCCGCGCCATTTCTTTTCATCCCCAGCCGGTGGCTCGACGAGCGCTTTCAATCCTTCCTCCGTGGTGGGGTGCCGATCCATGTGAATGAAATAACGCTCCAGCGCTGATTCGATTTCGGCGATGTTTGATTTTGCGGCGCCAATCTTGGCGTCAGTGGTCGTCCCCATGAATTGCGGAATGATGGTGGCGGCGAGAATGCCGAGGATTACCACCACAACCATGATTTCAATGAGAGTGAATGCGGATGACTTTGTGCGACTTGCTTTCGTGCAGTTGATTTTCATATTGGCTTTTTCTGAAAATTAGGGGGAATCAATGGATGGCTCGGCTCATTTTGAAGATCGGGAGAAGCAGCGCGATCACCATAAAACCGACCAGTGCCCCGACCACCAGAATCAGGGCAGGCGCGAGCAGCGAAACGAGTGTTTTAGTTCGGGCGCGCATATGCCGCTCCTCGATTTCCGCGACCTTCAAAAGCATTTCATCAAGTTTGCCGGTCTCTTCGCCGACGTTAATCATTTGAATAACGTTTTTGGGGAAAACGCCCAGTTTGCGCAAGGGAGCAGCGAGCGGATCGCCACCGCGGGTTTCTTCAGCGACTTGCGAGATCATTGCCGCAAGCACGAGATTACCGATCGTGTTCTCAACAATTTTTAATGCCGGCAAAAGAGGGACTCCACTCTTAACCAATGTTCCTAATGTTCTGGCGAATCGACCTAAAGCTGCCGCGCGAAATACGGCACCCATCACAGGAAGCTTCAATTTAACGCGGTCCCAAACGAAAGCGCCTTTGGGAGATTTGATATACCAACGAATCCCTCCCACGACGGCGATCCCCACGACAAGAACCACCGGCCACCGGTGATGCATAAACCCGCTTACACGCAAAAGTATCAAAGTAGGAAGCGGAAGAATATCGAGCATCTCCTGCAACATGCTGAACAAGCGTGGCAGCACGACGGTAAGCAATATGACCACAGTGAAGATGCCGAAGCCTAGCACGAATGTGGGATAAGCCACGGCCGACATAACTTCCCCTCGCACCTCGTCTTCATGCTCGAGCAGGTTTGCGAGATCGGTCATTACTTTCTGCAATGCTCCAGCCTCTTCGCCAACACGAACCATGCTGGTGTAAAGTTTGTTGAAGCTCCTGGGATGCTCCTCCATCGCCGCCGAAATTGAGACGCCTTTGCGGACTGATTCCGCAATCTGCAGCACCATCGCGCGCAGAGCTGGGTTCTCTTCTTCCTCTCCCAAACCATCCAAAGCCTGGGGGATGGGAATTCCCGCACCAAGCAATGCCGCCATCTCACGTGTGAACGCGGTAATTTCCTTACGCCGAACCCCGCTTCCAAAAGTGTGCGAGGTACGCGTGGCTGGTTTCGCAGCGATTTTTGGGACTTCGACCCGGGCGCTGCCGGACGGGGCGCAAACCTCAAGATTTGAGGGATAAAGTCCCCGCTTTCCCAGAAGCTGCAGGGCAGTCTTGCGGTCCTCGGCTTCGATCGTGCCCTGGACCGGAGCGCCGTTGGACTCAATAGCCTGATAACGAAATCCAGTCATTCGATCTTATCCGCAGAAGCGACCCGGACGATTTCCTCAAGGGTGGTAATTCCCGCCGCCGCCTTTTGCAATGCATCCTGGTGCATGGTGATCATTGATTTTTGCGCAGCCGCTTTTATTTCGGCGCTCGAACGCTTTTGCAGGATGAGTTCGCGCAATTCCGGGGTCACCGCGAGTAGTTCAAAAATACCCGTTCGCCCTCGATAGCCCGTGCCGCGGCATTCGTCGCAGCCTGTACCATGGTAAAACCTGCCATCGACATGATCCGCGCCAAAGGAAACAAGACGAGCGCGCATGGCATCCGGAATGGCCCATTCCACTTTGCAATTGGAACATATCTTCCGGACCAAACGTTGAGCGAGAACGCCCTCGAGAGACGATGAAATCAGAAACGCCTCAACTCCCATATCGAGCAAGCGGGTAACGGCTCCGGCGGCATCATTCGTATGAAGGGTGCTGAAGACCTGGTGCCCTGTGAGGGCCGCGCGGATCGCAATTTCCGCCGTCTCAGAGTCACGGATTTCGCCAACCATCACAACGTCCGGGTCCTGCCGCAAAATCGAACGCAATCCGGTGGCAAAGGTAAATCCGCGATTGGGCCGGACAGGAATCTGCGCGACACCGGCCAACTCGTATTCCACCGGGTCTTCGATGGTTAGAATTTTCTTCTCGGGCGCGTAGATGCCACTGAGAATAGCGTACAGTGTGGTAGTCTTGCCGCTACCGGTAGGACCTGTGGTCAGGAACAATCCGTGCGGCTTCTCCACGAGAGTGTTGAGAAGCGCGCAACGTTTCTCGTCCAGGCCAAGCTCGCGTGGGCTGAAAAGTTTGGAGTTCTTTTCCAGAAGGCGCATTACCACGCTCTCTCCATAAATGGTGGGCATGGTGCCCACCCGAATATCAACTCGCGCACCCCGATGGTGGATTTGAATATGGCCGTCCTGCGGGAGATATCGCTCCGCGATATTCATCTCCGCCATTATTTTAATACGAGAAACCAGGGCGGCATGGAGTTGCTTGGGAGGCGGCGGTTTCTCCTGGAGCAAACCGTCAATTCGATAGCGCAGTTGAAGGGTTTCTTCGAAGGGAACTAAATGAATGTCACTGGCCCGTTCTCGCAAAGCCGTTGAAATAATGACATTTACGAGGTTGATAACCGTTGGCTCATTAGCCATGACCTCGATGTCGTGGAGATTGCGGCTCTCGCTCCCAGCACTCTGGGTCGAGTCCAGATTCTCGACCATTTGCTCTACAGTCACCTGATAAAACTCCGCGATTCGCTCCAGAATCTCGGACGCTTTCGCTGGCGATTCACGAACCTCTAATCCAGTTAACAGCCGAATATCATCAATCACCCGCTGGTTCCCTGGATCGGCGGTCGCGATATGAAGTGTGCCGTTCTGAATGTCCAATGGCAAAATCCGATGGGCTTTAACGAATTCCACCGGGAGGGCGCGGACGGCATCTGGAGAAGCGTTAAGTCGAAGAAAAACTTGTCCATCCTGACTGCCAATTCGAGTGGTCGAGCCGTTGCCGGTCAAGGCAGATAATTGCAATTCAGAAACTTCGATTGAATGGCTCATTTGAAGTATGATTGCCCGCGAATCGTTCGGAGTGACTTAGGGAACATAGGCCATATTAGAAACCGTGTTCAATTTTATCAATCAGTTTCTCCTATATATCTCAGGAATGAACAGATAGACCGTTCGAGCAGGGAAACGGTTCAAATAAAATAGCGCTCACATTGTTATTTGCATTGCCAAACAACGAGAAGCGCTGCGGACGCGGGTCAGGATATAGTGCTCACCACACCAGGGAGGTCACGTCCCTCACTGAAACGAGCGGGGGTTACAACTGTTTTGGCAACTTGGCCTCGCAGTGTAATGAAGCCAGGCTTTTTCTCCCGACTTGAGGGAATCGGCTATACGGTTCTTCGGCCGATTATCCGGGAGATCTTTCCACGGTGTTGATGTTCGAATAGTGTCACTCGATAAATTCTCTTGACGACATACACCACGTCCCTAACCTCCAACAAATTCCCGGGTACTGGAGCTGAGGGATATCCCAACCCCGTGGAGTGAAATATCGGTCTTTTTTGCACAATACAACGGACGCGTATGCCTACACTTAAGTACAAAAACCGCTCGGAACTTAATGAATTAATTGTTAAGGAAGTCCTCAGCAACGATAAATTCCGCAAGCAGTTGTTGAGCGACCCGAAAGAAGCATTGGAGCAATTCGTTGGCACTAAATTTACTGACGCTGTTAAAGTTAACATTGTCGTTGAATCGCCCGACGAATTTTATTTCGTTTTGCCGCCTGGAGTACGGCCCGATACGAGCGATGAGCTCTCAGACAAGGAAATGGAACAGGTCGCAGGTGGCATAACGTGGCCCTGGGAACAGACCGGCGTTTCGAACGTTAACTTTTTCACGGATGGCATTTGCGCCCATTCGTGCACCTGCTGCGGCTAAACT
>JAQGOX010000058.1 GCA_028293365.1 Verrucomicrobiales bacterium
ACCATGACCCGCTTAACGCTGTTCGTCGATCCGGGCCGGATTAAAAGAGGGGTCCGGCCGCTTGTCGAAATGGGTCCGGCCCTCGAAGCGGGAAAGCGATACTCCCTGATCATCGATTCAACATGGAAAGACGGCAATGGGAATCGACTGAAGAAAAGCTTCGAAAAGCATTTTCGCGCAGGTGCTCCGGACAGAGAACGGCCTGCCATCGAAACGTGGAGAATTGTTCCGCCCAGGGCCAATGGCACCGATCAGTTAGCGATCATCTTCCCAGAACCGATGGACCATGCGCTCGGGTTGCGAATGATCCAGGTCTTCAACGAAAACAAAATGCCAATGCCGGGCCGGGCCACGCTGGCCGACCACGAACGTCGATGGACCTTTACTCCGGAAACGGCGTGGACTCGGCAACGTTATGAATTGAGCGTAGTCACAACGCTCGAAGACCTCGCTGGAAACAGCATTGCCAAACTTTTTGATGTCGATGTGTTCGAACCGCAAGTGAAAACGTCCGACCCAACCGTAACGCTTCCGTTTGAAGTCAGATAGCTTGCGCAAAGATTGGGATTTTCATTGGCAAGGTGAATACCGGCAAGATCGCGCCGCAAAACCTGGAATTATTGCAAGAATCAAAGAACAACTTTTCGAGTGAGCCTTTCGCAGCACAGTGTGAAAGACTGTAGATCCTGCCGTTGAAGGCATTCAGCAGGCCTCATCTGCCCAAGAGTAACCAACCGGCGACTCTTGCACAGAGAATGGTGCGGCGAGGCGCAAGTTCGCAAGCCGGGGTAAAAAAGAACCCCATTACGGCCGGCCCTGCGAATGCCCGATTTCGTAACGGAGAGCGACACTTGCCTGAACGCGCACTTCACCCGGCTCTATCGGTGTCCGCACGGCGCTGGCACTGACCATGCGAGTGTTAGCGTAGCTTTCGTTGAGAGGTATGACATGGAAGCCGCCTTCCGTTACTTCAATAACGGGTCCGAGCGGCAGATCGAGGGCCATTGCAATCGTCTGTGCTTTGCGCCTCGCCTCCTGAACGGCAATCGTGAGTGCGCTAGTTCGTTGTGACAGGTCGTCTTTCAGACTAAAAGAAACACCCTGCAATTCATTGGCACCGGCGGCAATTCCAGCATCAATCACCTTTCCCACCAATTTCATATCGTCCACGGTGATCTCGATCGAATTGTTCGCGCGAAATCCGACCACACGCGGCGTTTCCGGATTATTGGATGGTCTTTCGTTCGAATAAACGGATGTTAGAGTCAAAGTCGCGGTATGAATTGACCGTCGCAAAACTCCAATCTTTTCAATCGCTTCAAGAGCCTTTTGCATTGTTTCACTTACCTTCGCCTGCGCGAGGTTTGCTTGTGGGAGTTGCACGGTAGTTCCAAGCCGAACCACAGCCTGATCCGGGGCCGCCGACACTTCGCCGTTGCCGGTAACAGCAATGGTTCGCAAATGATCGCCATGCGGTGAAGGGTCCTTGATTTTCTCCTGCGCGAGCACCCCTGGTAAAAGCGTTGCGGTCAATAGCATCGCGGAAAGCCAAGTCGATTTTCTGTTCCGCAGTGCCACGATTTTGTGCTTCAAAGGTGTCATAAATCATAAGCTACATTCGAATGTTCCGGTTTTCGAGATTTATGATTGATTCAAAAGTGAAGAAGCTCGTAAAGGCGCGACTCGCAGAGAACGCAGCCGGTAAAAACGAAAAGATCCAATGAAAACTATTTCACCCGAAAGCAAGCCTTCAAAAACGGCTATAGCTCCCCTCCTCTCGGTGCGGAACGGAGCGCGCGCGATTGAATTCTACATAAATGCTTTCGAGGCAATCGAACTTTTCCGAATCACCAGTGACACAGGCGAAGTGGTAGCTCGGTTATCGGTTAATGGAGCCGAGTTTTGGCTCGCAGACGAGTCGCCGGAGCATCTCAATTTCAGTCCCCAAACTCTTGGAGGGGGCTCTGTCCGGATGATCATGACTGTGGAAGATCCGGATGCTGCCTTCGACCGCGCAGTGGCTTCCGGTGGCACAGTGGTCTCTGCAGTCTGTAATCAATACGGCTGGCGACTAGGACGAATGGTCGATCCATTCGGACATCATTGGGAGATCGGAAAACCGTTGGCGGACGCCGTATGTGAGCCCGAATAAGTTTAGAATATTCAGCTTGCAGGAAGAGTTGGGGTCTCAAACCAGGATATTCCGAATGACCTCTCCGTGCACGTCCGTTAAGCGGCGTTCGATTCCATTGTGGTAGAACGTTAGGCGTTCGTGATCCAGGCCAAGTAAATGGAGGATGGTGGCGTGCAGGTCGTAGACAGTGGTAATATCTTGCGCGGCCTGGTATCCGAAATCGTCGGTAGCGCCGTAGGAAAATCCTCTTTTTACACCGGCTCCGGTCATCCAGACCGTAAACCCCTTGGGGTTGTGATCCCGGCCACTGGCGTCTTTCTGGAACGTGGGCATGCGGCCGAATTCGGTGGCCCACACCACCAGGGTGTCCTCAAGGAGGCCGCGAGACTTCAGGTCTTTTACGAGTGCCGCGGCGGGCTGATCGAGGATCGGGCCATGCACGTCGTATTGTGCCTTCAAAGTTTTGTGTCCATCCCAATTCCCCACCCCTTCACCCATGGCATAAGCCCCGTTAAATAGTTGAACGAAGCGCACACCGGATTCGAGCAAGCGTCTGGCCAGCAAACAATTCCGGCCGAAACCGGCTTTGATTTTATTGGAGTCGTTGATTCCGTACATCTCTTTTGTCGCAGCGCTCTCCCCGGAAAGATCGCTAACTTTTGCAGCGGCCAGTTGCATTTTGGCAGCCAATTCGTAACTGGCGATGCGCGCCATCAAGTCGGTGTCGCCGGGATGCTGCTCAAGATGTTTTTCGTTCAACATTTTCAAAAAATCACGAACAGAACTTTCCCCGGCGGGCGTGATCGCGCTCGGTGTGGCCAAGTGAGGAATGGGCTTGTCCGCGTTAAAAGCGACTCCCTGAAATACCGCAGGCAAAAAGCCGGCGGACCAATTATTGGGACCGCTTTGAGGAACGCCTCGAGGATCGGGAATGGCAACAAAGGCTGGCAATTCCTGATTCTCAGTTCCAAGAGCGTAAGAAACCCATGCGCCTGCGCTGGGAAAACCATCCAAGGTGAAACCAGTGCTCATTTGGTTTTCACCAGGTCCGTGAGTATTGCTCTTAGCCGTCATTGAGTGGATAAAACACATCTCGTCAGCCAACTCCGCCAAATTCGGAAGCAGGTCCGAGATGTATTTGCCGCTCTGACCACGCGGTTTGAATTCGTATGGACTTCTCGTCAAATTGCCCTGCTGGCCCTGGAACGTGATGAGTTTTTCCGAACCGGGCATGGGCTGTCCATGACGCTGGATAAGCTGTGGCTTGTAATCCCAGGTGTCCAGGTGGCTGCAGGCACCGGAACAAAAAATGACCAGAACACGTTTTGCCTTTGCCTTAAAATGCGGCGCACGCGCGGCGAATGGAGCTTCCGGCCGGATCAGGGGGCGAATCGGCGATCGATCCGATTCCGCCAGAAGCTTCTGTTCTGATAGGAGCGCCAGAAGGGCGATGCTTCCGAGACCAGTGCCGGAGTAACGAAGGAATTCACGGCGATTGAGAAGTCGCCGGCCAGTGCCGGAAATGGGCCGTTCTTTCATAGGGCCTGCAGAATCGCTGGTGTGAATTTGCAGATTTGCAAAGGTTCAAAAAACATAAATGAATTCATTCGCGTTAAAAAGCGCCCGGCAAAGCGTGTTAATCCCATAGTCTTTGGCGACTTTCGCAGCCGCGGCCCCTTCCGCAGTTGACGGGACGCGGTTGAAAACCAACTCGAATGCACGCTGAACCTCGAGCGCAAGGTCGGGTCCGCATTCTTTCTGAAGGCGTTTGCCAAATATTTCCGCCTGCTCCAATGCAAACGGGCTGTGCAGAAGGCTTAATGCCTGCAAGGGTGTGGTGGATGCGTTGCGCCTTGGTGTAACCTGTCCGGCGTCTGGGCAGTCAAATACTCCAAACGTGTCATCCAGTCGCATGCGGGGTTTATTCTGGTAAACCATGCGCCGCCATTCCGCAGGGCCGAACTCCTTCTTCGGGTTATACACTTTTACGTAATTTCCGTTGGGCTCGAACAGTTCAAAACCACGGCCGCCCATGTGCAAATCGAGATTGCCGCTGATCGCCAAAACGGCATCACGAATCGGTTCCGCGTCCTGACGATGCGGTGGGTATCGCCAGAGCAAGCGGGAACCGGCATCGATTTTCAAAAACTCCGGATTGGGCGCGCTCGATTGGCGATAGGTGCTGGAAAGCACCAGCAATCTCTGAATGTGTTTGATACTCCAACCATTCTCAATGAATTCGGTGGCCAGCCAATCGATCAATTCCGGGTGAGTCGGCGCTACGCCCATGTTACCAAAGTCGCTCGGAGTGGCGATAATTCCCTGCCCAAAATTAAACTGCCAGAGACGATTCACGAGCACCCGCGCTGGAAGCGGATTTCGCGGATCACCAATCCAGTGCGCCAGTGCCAAACGGCGTTGCTGCTCCGGTGTATCGGCCGCCATCTCCAGCTTTGGCCCGAAGCTGCGAAGTGCAGCGGG
>JAQGOX010000602.1 GCA_028293365.1 Verrucomicrobiales bacterium
GTAATGCTCTGCTTCGAGGGACAGATCGGTGCCACTCGTGCCCCATTAAACAGCTTTATCAGCAAAGGAGCCTGCGCGCTTTCCCACGGCGACGCCGAATTGCTGGCACGCCTTGAAACGCTTGCAGGCGGAGACACTCCGGCAATGATGGCGTTGACCCTGGCACAGCTCGTTGAACTGCTTCCTTTCATCCAGCAATCCACGGAAGCACGAGTCGGACGCAATCAACCGATCACATTTGGAGTTTCAGACCTGCGTTTAAAACTCAAGGCGACGCTTGAATCCTCGGGTGAAATCAATCTTGAGCTCCCGGCTGCATTGACCAGAACACTCTTGCTGCCCAATGGGTGGATCTATACGGAGGCCGGATTCCAGAAACTGGAGCTGCCGGAAGTTGCTTTGAATGCGTTCAAAGGCCCGCAACGAATCCCGCGTCATCGCGTCCCGCAATTTTTGAACCAGGAACTTCCTTTGTTGGAACGTCAGACGGAGCTAATTCGGAATTTTCAACCCCAGGACTTTCAATTTGAGTTCCGTCCTCCGCGCCTGCAGTTCCATCTCGCGGGAGGATTGGCACAGTTGAGTGGCGAACTTTTCGCCGAATACGGAAACCAACGGTTCAATCTCGGTTTGCCTTTGACTTCAATGGAATGGCTTCCCGATCCGCAAAATCCAAAGCGTTACTCCACTCGCGACGGTGTTGCCGAGGGTGCCGCGCGCGAACGATTACTGCGAGCCGGATTTATGGTCGATGCGAAAGCTTCGTTCAAGATGAATGGGCAGGGGACTGTGTTGTCGTTTTTCGCGCGCGACTACGAGAAGCTAAAGAGGGAATGGACGGTTACTCTGGAGGAAAGACTCGACCGGAGCGCCGCTGCAAATCTGGAGCGGATCGAGCCTCGATTCGAAATCAATTCCAGCGGGGTTCAATGGTTCGACCTGCAGGTGTCGTTTAAGACGGGCGGCGGAGAACAGTTTTCGAACGCTGACATTCAGCGTCTGATTCTATCCGGGCAGAACCACACTAGGCTGAAAAATGGAAAATTCGCATTGATCGATACCGGTGCCGTGGAGGAATTACAGGAGATCATCCTCGATTGCGCGCCTCAGCAGCAGGAAGGTCGTTATCGCATGGGCAATGCCCAGGCCGGCTTTCTCGACACGGCCCTCCGCGAGCATCAAACCTGGCAAATCGCC
Organism: Verrucomicrobiales bacterium; assembly: GCA_028293365.1. Lineage (GTDB taxonomy): Bacteria > Verrucomicrobiota > Verrucomicrobiia > Limisphaerales > SXQI01 > JAQGOX01. The sequence goes on from JAQGOX010000602.1 coordinate 1,198, forward strand.
GCGAGCGCAGACTGGCGTCAGCGTGCGGCGCAACAAAGTGGTGCGGCGGAAATCAAAGTGCCTTCCCTGGGAGAATTGGATGAAATCCTGCGGCCTTATCAGAAACACGGCGTCGGTTGGATCCAGTTCTTGAGATCAAATCATTTCGGCGGCATCCTCGCTGACGAGATGGGGCTTGGGAAGACCTTGCAAACCCTCGCATTCATTGATTCATGTGTTAAAAATAATCGGTCTGAACCAAAGCAGCCCTGCCTGATTGTTTGCCCTTCGAGCCTTGTTTTTAACTGGGCGGCCGAGGCTCAAAAATTTACGCCAAAGTTGCGGATTCTGTCGTTGCATGGTCCGGCGCGGCAGCAACACTTTGCGGCCATCGACCAGCACGATATCATCATCACGAGCTATGCGCTGATCCGAAGAGATGCTGAACACTATCGTGGGCGCCAGTTTGATCTGCTCGTATTGGACGAGGCACAGCATATCAAGAATCGCCAAACCCAGAACGCCCAGGCAGTCAAAAGTATTCGCGCGGTTCAGAAACTGGTGTTGACCGGGACCCCGATGGAAAACTCCGTGCTCGATCTCTGGTCGATTTTCGATTTTCTTATGCCCGGCTATCTGGGCACGGCGCAGGACTTCAAAGATCGTTATGAAATTCCGATTACAAGGGATCGGGATAAAAACTCGCAATCCCGTTTATCCCGGCGAATTCGACCGTTTCTTTTGCGCCGCTTGAAACGTGATGTTGCCGTTGAGCTTCCCGATAAGATCGAACAGGTTTCTTTCTGTGAATTGAGCGACGGCCAGAAGCAAGTGTATCAGCAAGTGCTGGATGCGAGCCGGCGGGAGGTTTTGGACGCGGTGGGAGCGAATGGTTTGCCGAAGAGCCGAATGATCATACTGAACGCCTTGCTTCGCTTACGCCAAATTTCCTGTGACTTGCGCCTGCTCAAGCTCGAAACGAACGAGAAAGTCGTTCCGTCGGGCAAGTTGGATATGTTCAATGAGCTGCTTGAAGAGGCCGTGGATGGCGGGCATCGCGTTCTTGTTTTTAGTCAGTTTGTGACGATGTTGCAGTTGCTGAAAGAAGAACTCGTGAGCGCGGGCCATTCGTACTGTTACCTGGACGGCTCGACAACCAACCGAGGCGAAGTGGTTCAGAAATTTCAGAATGACTCTTCGATCCCGGTCTTCCTGATCAGTCTTAAGGCCGGTGGAGTCGGATTGAATTTAACTGGGGCTGATACGGTTATACACTTCGATCCCTGGTGGAATCCAGCCGTTGAAGATCAAGCCACAGACCGAGCCCACCGAATTGGGCAGACACGAGTGGTTACCAGCTATAAATTGATTACTCGTGGGACTGTTGAAGAGAAAATTCTCGGTTTGCAACAGCGTAAACGTGAATTAATTAACGCGACGTTGGAAGGCGAGGAGCAATTTGCCGAAAAGCTATCGTGGGAAGAAATTCAGTCATTGTTCGAGTAAGGGCTTTGCCTGGTTCTGCAGGATGCCCGAGGAATGCAAAACCGCACTGATTTCTCTTGTGCTGGGGCGGCCGAAATACCACGCTTTCGCCCCGTTACATTTCTATGCAGGATGCGCAAGCCTTGAAAGACCAACTCAAAAAGTTAATGGTCGAAAATCTAATGCTGCAGATCACCGAAGCAGAAATCGGCGATGACCAGTTATTGTTTGGTCCCGGCAGTCTTGGTCTCGATTCTGTCGATGCACTCCAGCTCGTGGTGGCTTTGGATAAGAATTTTGGCCTCAAAATACCCGATCCTGCCGCGGCAAAGGAAATCCTGCAGAGTGTGAATTCCATGGCCGCGGCCGTCCAGGCGAAGTTGCAGAGCTCGTGACTGGATCCAGGATGAGCAAGCAGCCTTATGATGCAATTATCATCGGAGGCGGCCCGGGCGGGAGCACCGCTGCCACCTATTTGGCAAAAGCTGGCAAGCAAGTGCTGCTTCTGGAAAAGGAGCGTTTTCCTCGATTCCATATTGGTGAATCCCTGCTTCCTTATTGCCAGGGGATCTTTATGGAGATGGGCGTGCTGCCGAAGTTGGAGCACGCCGGTTTCCCGCGAAAGCGCGGCGCTCAATTCCATCTCGGAAATCGCAGCAAAAGCCTCTATTTCGTATTCGATCAGGGCAAGTTCACCAGACACACCGAAACGTTCCAGGTGGAGCGGGCGAAGCTGGATGAAATTTTATTAAGACACGCGGCCGAATCCGGCGCTGAGGTGCGCGAAGAATGGACTGTGCAAAAATGCCAGTTCGGGATCGACGGAATTCGAGTCGAAGCTCGTGATTCCGCAGGCAAGTCTGAGCAGTTCGAGGCTGCGTTTCTTATCGATGCCAGCGGTCGCTCAAATCTCACGGGAAATCAGGAGCAGATCCGCGTCGTGCATCCTCGCCTCAAGAAAGTCGCTCTGTTCGCTCACTTCGAAGGAGTAAAACTCGATGCGGGTTCGCCCGGCGGTGATACCGTAATTGTCAGATTGGCCGATAAATGGTTTTGGATCATTCCGGTTTCGAAGACAAAAACCAGCGTCGGCTGCGTGATGGATCAGGCGGAACTAAGCGCTGCAAAGAAGACCCCCGCCTAATTATTCCAAATGCTTTGGTCATCGACTCCCGCAATGAACGAAAGACTGTCCAATGCCACCCTTGCCGTGCCGGTTCAGGCCACTTCGGATTTTTCCTACTATAACAAACGTTACGTTGGCGACCGATTGTTGCGGGTCGGGGACGCGGCCGGCTTTATGGACCCTATT
>JAQGOX010000627.1 GCA_028293365.1 Verrucomicrobiales bacterium
TCACCGACTCTCCTTTCGGCGGCACCTTTTTGCTCAGATGGTAAAAGGCCGTCTCTCCATCGAACCAGACGGGATAATTATAACTGCCGGGAACCCCGCGCCAGATTTCGCGCTTCGATTCGCTGAACCCAAAACGGGTTTTGGTTCCCGTTTCCAGCAGTTCAGTTTGCCACTTGGCCGGGAACGGCTTTTTCCACTTGATTGCCACGTCCTTTTCGAGAAAAGACGCATTCAGGTTTTCTTTGTGCCAGATCCCGGGCGCGGCCAGGGCTGCCAAATAAAAGCTTTCACCATCATTTTCAAAATTAATCGAGCGGAACCATTTCTTGCCGTTTTGTTCATTGCCGCAGGCGAGTTGAATCTTTTGATTCGCCTTCGGCCACGTCATCGTAAGCGCGGTATTTTCGCCGTTAATCAAAGCCAGTAAAACATTCTCCGAGAGCAATGAAATTGAATCAGAGTCGCTTCTTTCAGCCGGTCCGAAAATAAGGTCGTCGCCCACAAAACCCGGCAGAATGCAGTATTCAATTGGAGCCAGCACTCGAACCCCTTGCATCTCTTTGGCAGGTTTAATCCCCACGATGTCGGTCTTATCAAACGAGAAAACCGCTCGCGAACCGCCCGTTGCAGCTTCCTCGAACGAAACTTCCAGCACAACTTCATCACCCGCATTTCGGATAATTCCTAAATGGGCGGTCGCCTCCTTATCCCGCATCGGAATGATTTCGGCAGTCTTTTTAGGTGTTGGGAGAGTTAATGTGTTAGGCTCCGTGGTCTTCGTATAAAGAATCATTCCTCCCTTTTCCCCGGAAAAAAAGGCGAGCAGCTTTTCATTTTCCACTACCGCGTCGCCTTTAAACGCATAATCGCGGCCATAATAACCGGGATCCGAACTCGCCTTTGCTGGGATTTTCTCAAGTACTAAGAGGTCGGTTGGTATGGCCCTCCAATTACCTCGCGATTCGAGATTACCGTTGGTGGTAGATAAAGTGTCCCAAAGCACAATTCCATTTGCCGCGTGAGCGTGAAGCAGCGATGTGCTTAGCACAGTCATGCAGAGCAGAAAAACCGCGGCTGGGGGAAATGATTTCATTCGAACAAAACTTGATTTTGGATGCATATCAATAGTGATGGACATTATGTCCCGGATCGATTCTCCCTATCGCGGCGTCGCCTGTACGCTGCGGGATGGAGAACCTTCAGACTTTACCAGCCGTTTTCACGGATGCAAGATTACGAAACTCGCCGTTTATAGGGCTAGACCGCATCTGCGCCAGTCGATACGTTCAGCGTTGTTGATGGCGTGGTGAGTCGCGACGCATAAGCCCCAAACATTGAATAGATCTGGCAACATTATTCTCCCCTTGGTTTTTCGTTCCATTTTCTGGCGGCTCGCGATAATTGGCCTGGGTCTCTGCGGAATTTCAGCACAATACAGCTTTGCCGCGGAACCGTTGAAACCGATCGACAGCGAATACGTGGTAACTGCTTTCGAAGGGGACCGGGGTCCTGGAGTTATTTCCATCACGTCGTTTGCGCAGACTCCAGATGGCTACCTCTGGATGGGTACGTATCAAAATCTGGTGCGTTTCGATGGCGCTCGTTTCACTCCGATTGATTGGGATGGAAATCCCCTTTCAAACGGCGGCTACCTGACTCTGTGTACCGATTCCGAGGGGAACTTATGGGCGGGAGCCCCGGAAGGAATTGCTCGTCTTACCGATGGTAAATGGCAGGTTTTCATGACAAATAACAGCGCTTATCCAGGTGGACTGGTCCGAACGCTTTCCCCAATCGGAAAAGGTAACGTGGTGGCCGGCGGATTTACTGGAATGATCGAATTTGATGGCAAAGATTTCAAAAGGCTGCCTCTTCCGGATTTTCCCGCGGACCCAACTGATTTACCCAACAGTGTCGTTACGAGAGACGGTGCCGTCTGGGCAGCCACGACAAAATATCTTGCACGCCTGGAGGGTGGACGTTGGACCAATATTCTGACACCCAAACTTTTAGACGGTCGCGCGATTCTGGGGATTGGCGCCGCTCGCGACGGTGGTATTTGGGTTTGTGACGAATTGCGTATTGCGGAATACAAAGGCGGCGCCTGGATTCACGTTCGCCCGAGACCCGAAGGTTTCCGGATGGACTCTCTGAAGCTGTTCGAAGACTCGGAATCCAATCTTTGGGCGGGCGGTTATTCACATGGTGTGCTTCTGTTCAAGCGAAACGGTGAAATCCTCCGTTGCACTATGGATGAAGGTCTGGCCAACAATGCCACCCTCGATATTTTCGAAGACAATGAAAAAAACATTTGGATAGGCTCAAACGGTGGAGGTGTGGCCAGGCTCAAGCCAAAATCGTTCGCAGTTTTCGAACGCAAAGCAGGTCTCGCCCAGCCCGTAATTAATACGGTCTGCTCAATTTCCAACGGCCCCGTGATGGCCGGAACGCACGGCAGCGGTCTCGTTCCTTTGCTGGGGCAAAGCTTTGGACCGGCAATCCTTTCGCCGGATGGAAGCCTTTCGGAAACATCCTGGATTCAGTCCGTCGTCGAAGATCACAACGGTTCTGTTTGGATTGCTTCTTACAATTCAGGGTTGTATCGGCTCGAACGAACGGTCGGATCTTCCGGGTTTAAGCAAATCGAACGAATTCCGCTTTCGCAACTCGGTAGTAGCAACGTGTTGTCCATGTATGTCGATTCACAAAATCGGATTTGGGCTGGAACATCCCTTGGTCTGACGTGCATTTCCTCGAATTCTTTCACGCACTACGGTCCCGAACAGGGCCTCCCCAGGGCTGAAATTACCGGCATCACCGAAGATTCACAGGGCCGAATTTGGGTCGTCGCATTTTCTGAAAAGGTTGCATTCTTTCAGGACAAAGACCGGTTTGTCTCCTTTCACCCCGAAGGGGAATCACCGGGAAAGGTGGTTGCCGTCTATAGTGGAAAGGCGGGCGATTTATGGATGGGCACCTATTCAGGGAAAATCGGCCGATTATGGGGCGGGCGCTGGCTTGTTTATTCCTACGCGATGGGTGTGCCGGTCTGGAATAGCGTCACATTCCAGGAGGATGCCAATGGAAATCTTTGGGTTGGCGCCGTTGACGGCATCTGCCGGTTGTCGCGCGAGTCGTTGGATGCCGTGGCAAATGGGAAGCAGAAGAGGCTGGATGTAGTCCGATTTGATCGTACCGATGGTTTGCTGACGGATGCCTGCAGGGTAGGGTACCAGCCAACGTCCGCCAAAAGCGCCGACGGTCGAATCTGGTTTGCGACCGTGAAAGGGCTCGCAGTTGTCGATCCAACTCGAGTTCATATTACCTCACACCCTCCCCGAACCTGGATCGAACAGTTGAGCATCGACGGGAAGCAGATTTCGCTGGCTCCCGGCAAAAGTGCAATCGTACCGGCTGGTTCCAGGCGCCTGGAGATTCGCTATACTGGTATCAGCATGGGGGCTCCGGACGGAGTTCACTTCCGCTATCGGTTGGAGGGTTATGATCGGGATTGGATCGAAGTGAACGGTGATCGCGTCGCCCAACTCCAGGACCTCCGCCCGGGCCATTACGTCTTTCATGTGCAGGCAATAAACCGGGAGGGTATTGCCGGTGCTCAGGATGCCGTCCTCAACTTTCAAGTGCTGCCATTTTTCTGGCAGACCCATTTTTTTCGCTTCCTGGCCGTGGCCGGTTTCGCTGGACTCGTCGGCGGCAGTGTTTGGCGTGTGCAGAGCGTTCGCCATCGCCATGAACGCGAACACTATGCGCAACAGCGGGCATTGGCGCTGGAGAAAGCTCATTCCGCCACCCTGCTCCAGGCAAAAGAGGCAGCCGATGCGGCGAATCGGGCTAAAAGCGACTTCCTGGCAACCATGAGCCACGAGATTCGCACGCCCATGAACGGAATCATCGGATTTACGGACCTGCTTGGCGAGAGCGATCTCGATGCACAGCAGCGCGAATTCGTCACCACGATCCGTTACTCGGGCGAAACTCTGCTCGGAATTATTAATAACATTCTCGATTTTTCAAAAATCGAGGCGGGCAAGGTCGAACTGGAGCAGATTACGTTCGACCTGCACGAAACAGTCACTCAGGCGCTTGATATTCTGCTACCCCGCCTCTCGGAAAAAGAGGTCGAATTCGTGTTGCGGTTTGCACCCAATACACCGGTCTCGGTGAAGGGTGATCCCGGACGCCTGCGCCAGATACTGATGAATCTGATCGGTAACGCAATTAAGTTCACGGCTAAAGGACACATCATCCTGGATGTGGAGCCGTTACCCAAAGCTCCCCACCTGCACTCCGCGATTCGTTTTTCTTTGTCGGATTCTGGAATTGGAATTTCCAAAGATAAACTTGCCAATCTTTTCGAGAAATTTACCCAGGCTGACTCTTCAACGACGCGACGTTATGGCGGAACTGGCCTCGGTCTTGCCATCGTTAAGAAGTTGGTCGAATTGATGGGCGGCGATATCAAGGTTGAAAGCGAACCGGTTCAGGGATCCCGTTTTTCTTTCGTTCTCCCTCTACCGACGGAACCGGCGGTCGAAAGCGAACTGCCCGTTCCGGCAGAGCTTTCCGGAGCGCGCATTTTGGTGGTTGATGATCTGGCGGCCAGCCGTCAGGTGCTCGAAGAGCTATTGGCGAAATGGAAGCTCGCTTGCGAATTCGCGGTTGATTCGGCAGGGGCAATCCAAAAAGTGGATCAATCGCGGAAAGACAAAAATCCATTCACGCTCATTTTGGCTGATACCTCTCTCCCAAACAATGGATTCCAGCAATTGGGGGATGCGGTTCGCGGAAACACAGATGTCAACCGCGTACCCCTCGTCGCTTTGGCTCTTGAAGTCTCGTCACGCGATCTCATCGTGAGCGATGGCATCGATGCCTGGGTGCGTAAGCCTATCCTTCGCCCTCAACAACTACTGGATACGATGGCGGCGGCTTTGGAGGGCGCGCTTATCGGCGAGCCTGCCGGGATTGCCATCTTGCCGCCCGCTGGAGTCCCGGCACTGGTCTCCTCGTCGAAGGGGCGAATACTTCTGGCGGAGGACAATCCCGTAAATCAAAAGCTCGGTTTTCGAATTGTTCGCAGCCTCGGGTATGAAGTGGATGTAGCGGAAAACGGAAAGGAAGCCCTGCGCATGATGCAGGAAAGGAAATATGACTTGGTTTTGATGGATTGCCAGATGCCCGAAATGGATGGATTTGAAGCAACTCGAGAAATCAGGAAAAGTGGCGGACCGAGAATTCCGATCGTCGCTCTCACGGCGAATGCCTTCGAAAGCGTGCGCGAAGATTGCTTCGCCGCCGGAATGGATGCCTTTCTTACCAAACCGGTCCGGAAGGTTGAGTTGGGGCAGGTAATCGAAACCTGGATTCGAGCTGCTCAAGAAAATCCGGCCGCGAAATCCCGGGAGTGAGCTGAATTAAAATATCAAAAATGATCAGCTCCCGGCGTGATGAGGAATCCCGCCAGGAGCTGTTTTTTTTCGGTTGGATTTCGTTCCGGCCCCCCTTGTCGCTTCGCCGGCCCTTCTTTATTTCGTTATCCAGACCTTAACATGCCATCCAAGTTTCAAAATCAGGCGCGGGGCGAAATCGCGGGTCAGGTTTAACTGTAATTCCAGGCTATCTTATCCGGGTTTCTTCAATCAGTAAGTCCCAAGCGGGTTAGTTGCAATCTGCCTCAAACGGAAAAAGTGATTTCCAGCCGACGCGGGAAGCCGAACCCGGCATAGTCCATCTACGTGCAAAGGACCCATCGTAACAGGTATCCAGGCGCCCTGGCCTAAGTCTTCAGAAATTTCCACGCCCCACCCAGCGGCTGTGCCCAGCCACTCGATTTCCAGTCCAAAGAGAGAATTAAAGGTGATGGACAGGGCAGGAGGTGGCACCTGGAACGAAACGGTGCTGATCACATTGCCATGCGGAGTCAGGACAGTAATCGGTCCCGAAGTGGCGTTGGGTGGAACAGCGGTTGTGATTCGGAAATCTAATCGAAGAAACTTGACCCGCACCCGGCGAGTGCGTATGGTCTTGGGAAATGTCCGCGATTGTTCGACTAGTTAGCTTGGATGGCGTCGTAACTGTAGTAGTTACAAACGCCGTTGGCGCTTGTCGAAATTAACCAAAATTTCTGACAAAAACCCACGGCTGGAAACGGTCGTGGGTTTTTATTTGCCCGCGAGCGACTGGCCGAACTAAACTAAGGCACGATAGCTATGAGTACACAGACTGAAACAGCGCAAACGAAATCTACGCAGGAACGTCCCGAAGTCGGCCCTCGAATGAAGGGCAGTGACATTCTTATCGCCGCTCTTGAGCGCGAAGGCGTGGATACGATCTTTGCGTATCCCGGGGGCGCGAGCATGGAACTCCATCAATCACTCACCCGCTCAAAGATTCGCACGATTCTTCCGCGCCACGAGCAGGGCGGAGCATTCGCTGCCGAAGGATACGCGCGTTCCACCGGGAGAGCGGGAGTCTGCATGGCCACCAGCGGACCGGGCGCAACGAATTTGATCACCGGGATCGCAGATGCGTATATGGATTCAATTCCATTGATCGCACTCACCGGCCAGGTTCCCCAGGCAATGATCGGCAAAGGTGCGTTCCAGGAAACTGACTTTTTCGGCATGACCCTGCCGATCGTGAAGCACAGCTACCTCATCACCGATATCAATGACATTCCGCGCATAGTGAAGGAAGCGTTCCATGTGGCTCAGTCCGGTCGCCCCGGCCCGGTGATTATCGATTTCCCAAAAAATCTGCAACAGGCTGAAACCCAGCCCGTTTTTCCGAAAGAGATCAACATTCGTGGCTACACCGCAAAACGCCGCGCAGATGACCTGGCGCTGAACGAAATCATCGGCCTGATCGAGAAGTCCGAACGTCCCGTATTGTATATCGGCGGCGGCGTTATCAGCGCCAATGCCTCCGAAGAACTGCGCGAATTCGCCTACGCCACTCAAATCCCGGTGACCTCCACCATCATGGGTTGCGGCGCATTCCCGGAAACCGATCCTCTCTCCCTCAAATGGCTTGGTATGCACGGCTCCGCGTATGCGAACTGGGCCGTGAATGGCGATCCGAAGAACAATATTGCTGGAGCCGATCTTTTGCTCGCCTTCGGCGTTCGCTTCGATGATCGAGTGACGGGCAAAGTGGATAAATTCTGCGAACACGGAACGATCGTTCATATCGATATCGACGCCTCCGAAATTCACAAGAAT
>JAQGOX010000631.1 GCA_028293365.1 Verrucomicrobiales bacterium
TTCCTGGATTGTTGGAATTGGGAGTTGGCGGTTTTGGATTTAGTTGGGTTTTAGATTGCGATGGGTTGATTCGGCTCGCTGCGGATCACAGATCCGCGGTCCTTGGGAGTTGCCTGTTTATTGGTGCTTCCTGCGGAGGGGGCGGCCGGTCGATTCTTCGATAAAGTATTTGGTGTCGCCTTGCGGATTGTCACCGTCCGCGTATTCGTATTGAACGTAGGGGCCGTAGTAATCTGTGCCGCCAGTGACTTTTAGATTGCGCAGTGGGTCGGGTTCGAAAACTTCGGGGCCAGTGGGTAGATCTTCCAGCGGTTCGGGAATGGGCTGGTACTTTTCCGGGGTCATAATGATGACATCACCAATGGTTGAGCCGAATTTTTGGCATGGCTGATCGATTGGATCGTTGCATTCAATGGGGCTGGGATCATATTTCTCACCGCTGAATTCGGAGTTATTGATGGCTGGATTGATGTTTGAATTCCTGGTTTCCGAAGGTGCGTTGGAGGGTTCGGGAGTTGAGACTTTATAGTCGTCTCCGGTCAACGGGGACTCGGCGTCGGTGAGTGCGCCGAAGACACTGAGGCGGATTTGATCGAGGGTCTCGTGAGAGTCGCTTTTGTCCCGCTCGCGCATGATTTTGGCGATTTTATCGAAGTTCTTCATGATCGATTTGGCGGCGTTGTATTCGAACTTTTCACGGGCCAGTTCCTGGTCTTTGGCGCGGAGCACCAGTCTGTAAAGCTTGTAGATGGTGTCGGGATTGGAGGCGGGAGAAAGGGTTAATTCGAAGACGCGCTGTTTCAGGGCGTCGAGGGTGGGAGCATCGAATTCGTTGGGGTTAGTTTCGATGGCGGTTTTGAGATGGCGTGCGGTGGCGACGGCGCTTTGGCGGCGTTCGGCGATGTACTCAGGCATCACGCGGCCGTAATAACGGCGCAGGGATGTTTGATGCACTTTGAGTCCCATGCCTTCTGGGACTTCGGCGGCGAGAAATTTCTGAACGTCGGCCAGGGAATGGTTTTCCAGGAGCCAGTTGTTGAGCTTTTCCTGGTCTTCGATGCTTAGGCTGAAAAGAACGGAGTCAGAGCGGGTTTTCATTTTGGTCAGTGGTCAGTGGTCAGTGGTCAGTGGTCGAACCTGGTGAACAGAATCTAACTTCGGGGGCGCGGCCGCGTGGGTGCTGGATGTCAGATGGTCCTTTCTGGTCTCGCGGTGAAGCGAGACTTTCCTGGGCTGGCCAGCGATCCCGAATGATCTCCGCAACAGGCGGGATCAACGGGATCGGCGGTCGGGGCCGGTTTTATTTTTTGTTTATCGTCTATGCGATCATGACAATGTTATTAACTTACTCATATGTTACTTATACACGCCACCTTGTCAAGTCCGTTGCTTTATTGCCTGGATTTCTGAGCAATAGAATTCTTAACCCACGAAAAGGGGACCAAATCTCACAAAAAAGGGAAGGATCGATTTAATGCGGAATGGATAATGGACAATTGATAATCAGGGTCGCTGCTCATCCGATGTGAGGGACATGAAGGACACAACGACCAAAGGGACTGAAAGGGGAAATGGACTTGAGGGTAAACCGGGGGACTGGCCCTGGGCGGCAGGTGGTCGCATTCGTCACCGTTCGATCCGGCAGAAACAGCAAATGAATGGATTTCCATGGTGCAGTCAGGGGTCGTTTTTTCGGACGGTTTTACCAGAGATTTTGAGGAAGAGCATCTGAGTGGGTCCTGTTTTCCGATTCCGGAATATGCCGCTCCTGACGGAGCTGGGAATTTTTTTGGAATTTCGATGCTACAAAGAGGCCGCTCCTATCGGAGCTTTTGGGCTGAAATGGAGCCAAAGGAAGCGGAAACCTCTATCACGAGAAACCATGACGGTCAATTGAGGCCGAGGAATCGCGGTGCAACCGCTCGAATCAGCCTCGACGGCCACTAATCGATTCGCGGCTGCATCCCGCTCGCCGCGCAGGGCCTCGATTTCCGCAGGGTCGCAGGCCTGTTCCAGGCAATACATTCGCCTTCATTATGGCCAGAAGTGGGAATAATTTTGGCAATTAGATATTCCTGATTGAGATGATGTAGGGAACCAGGCCCGGGCGCTCAAGGAACTTTGCCGGAGGACGGTTTCAAAATGAAATTCCCGAGGTCAAACGACTCTTCGATTGAGCTCTCGGGAATTTCAATATCCCAATATCCCAGCAGCGATGTGACCATTGAGGCGGTTTTGGAAACCGGTTCCAAGACCATTGCCTGCAACGTCCAGCTTCCTGGCGGAACATTGGCTGCGCTCCAAATCCCTGGCTCCCTTTCATGCATCTCCCACTGGCGCATCTCTGGAAGCGCGGCCTGGGCTTCGGGTCGTGCCAGATATTGCCGCATCGCCTGTTGATCGGTGATCAGCCCAGGATCGAAACCGGGCATCCTTGAAATGATCTTGATGTGCATCCGTTGATTCGGCCCTATCTCAAAGTTCGGGGGAAATGTCAGTTGCGCTCTGACTTCAAACGAGAGGTCATCGGTATTCACTACCATAGTTTGACCGGGACTAATCTCCACGTCCTTGAACTTTAAATTTTCATAAACACTCGGCAGGTCCGAAACCTTCTGGCGTCGAGTCAGGCCGAATTTTCCAGTTGGAGCGTATTGGAAGGCAAAATTTCCTCCGGCATCGGTCATTACTTCCTCAGTATTGATAAATAACCCGGTCGTCTGAACATCCGACTGCAATCTCACCGCCAGCCCGGTTTCTGGTTTTCCGCGCTTCAATAAACACCCTTCGACTCGACCCCAGGGTGCCAGACGTAATTTCAGGTCCTGCGCAAAGTCAGCAGGTTTCGCGAGCGCAAAACCCGCACGGCTCGCGGCCACAATCCTGACAATGCCCACATCTTCAAACGCGATCTGTCCCCGCGCATCGGTGGTCCGCACCAATTGATTGGGATTTCGTTGCATTGTGGGGCCGCTCAGCAACAGAACTCTGTGCCGCGTTATAAACG
>JAQGOX010000677.1 GCA_028293365.1 Verrucomicrobiales bacterium
CATCGGATAGGCGTTCGCATCCACCGCGCAACCTCCAGATACCAATCCACGGCGTGGATCCGCGAATCCCCGCGAGGTATCGATTTGTCGTATAGCGTAAAGGCTCCTTCGCGGCGATCTTCGACTCCGATAAATGATTTTCCGCGGGCAAGCCAGCCAATGGCTCCGCTGCGTGCGAGTCCCTGCAGGTCGATGACTACATCGAATCGTTCGCGGCGCATCTGACGAACCGTTCGCAACGTGCTGATCCAGTAGCCTCGCCGGGTCCATTTCTTCCGATCAAAAAGGAAGAGCCCATTAAGATCGGGATCTCCTTCCAAAAGAGGAGCGAGCTCGCGCGCTATCCACCAGTGAGCCTGCAAATCAGGCTGATTCAATTTCAACATCCGCAAAACCGGCAACGCCTGCACGACATCTCCCAGGGAACTCGGTTTTAAAACCAGGATTTTCAACTTTGGAGAGGGAGGTGAGTGATATTGCTGCCGTTTCGGAAAACGTTACGCCGATGGCCGGGCTGATCGGATCAGGAGCTCGATATACGGCAGATCGGCGGGGGAGGTGGCTTTTGGATTGGGGAAGGGGCTCTCGACCAGTTGCACTGACTGTCCAATCAATTCGCAGGCACTGGTGTCGTCAGTTACCGGTATGCCTTGTTGAATCACTTTGCTCAAAGCGGCGCGGATTACTTCGGCGCGGAATACTTGAGGGGTTTGCACGGCCCAAAGCTTCGCGCGGTCGATGTTACGGGCTATTTTTCCCGCGCCGTCTGATTCTTTGATGGTGTCGGTAATTTTTTGAGCGGCTACGGCGGCACCGGTCGATCGCGCCGCCTCGATCGTGGCGGCAATGAGTGCTTCGGAGGAACAGGGACGCGCTCCATCCTGAATAGCGATAATTTTCGTCCCGTCGGGCACTGCCTGGATGCCGTTCCAGACCGAGTCCTGCCGCTCCCTGCCTCCATGCACAATGGTGAGCCGCTTTTTAAAACCATATTGTGATACCATCTCAGTAAAAGCGGGCCCCATTCCTTCGCGCACCACCATGACGATACTGTGAATCATCGGCGCACGATCAAATACACCCCAGGTATGTGCTACAAGAGGGCGTCCGGCGACTTCCAGAAAAAGCTTATCAATTCCTGGCCCCATGCGGGTTCCGAGCCCGGCCGCGACAATAACGGCACAGTTCAAGCCAGAGCCTCCGTTTCGAATCGTGGTGAAATATTTAAAGAGCGATCAAGGCTATCGCGCCAGTCGAGTAGTTTAAGTTGCAAGGTTTGTTTGCCGTTGAAGGTGTTGATTTGCGGTATGAAAGCAAGATCGAATGGTCCCTTCGGCGCCGGTTTTTGATGAGAACTGAACCAGAGGACTTCGCGAGTGCTTTTTCCGTCGGTCACATTAAATTTAGCATGTTGTGCTTCTTTTCCGAGTCGATGGATGGGGCCGTGCACTTGCAGATTAGTCACGGCAAATTGGACAGGTGGATTTCCCTGTCCCATTGGCTCAAGGCGATCGATTTGTTTGATAAGATCGATTGTCACGTCAGCCAGCTTGATTTCCGCCTCCAGGCGGAGCGGTGGAAAAAAGGCCTCTGGATTGAGCTGCTGCCGGGCCAGGTCGTTGAGGCGGGTGCGAAATTCCTTTATTCGGTCGGGCAAAATCGAGAGACCAGCCGCCATTGCATGACCGCCATGTTTGATGAGTAAATCGTCGCATTGACGGAGCGCGCCTGCGAGATCGAAGCCTTCAATACTCCGTCCGGATCCTTTGAAGTGTACTCCATCGCCTCCCATGATGATGGTCGGTCGATTAAATTCGCGCAGGACCCGGGAGGCAACTATGCCGATTACCCCGATATGCCAGCGAGATTCTCCTGCCACGATTGCAAAATCCCTGGCCGGATCGAAATTCAAACGCAAAGCCGCCAGCGCCTGATTCGCAATGGTTTGTTCCAGGCCTCGACGCTGCAGGTTTTGCGCGTCTAGAGCCTGAGCCAGTGGAATGGCCAAATCAAAGGTCGGTGCGAGCAACAAGTCCAGCGCTTGTATGGCGCTTTCGAGTCGGCCGGCCGCATTGAGACGCGGAGCAAGTTGATAGCCAACTTCGTAAACGCCGACCGTGGATTTTATTTGGGCGACTTCTTTTAGCGCCCTGATTCCCGGTCGCCGTGCCTCGGTGAGACGGGGAAGTCCGGCAGTCACCAGAATTCGATTTTCGCCCGTTAGTGGAACCAAATCCGCGATAGTACCGAGCGCAACCAAATCCAATGTATCGCGAAGATCATAGCTATGCGCGACTTCCCAACCCAAAGCGCGACCCTGTTTGAGTATACCGTGAGCGAGTTTGAAAGCCAGCCCCACCGAACAGAGCTCGCGAAACCCGCAACCTGCTTCTGCACCTGCTTGAGGGTTGACCAGCGCGCACGCCGTCGTAACCGGAGTAGAAAGTTGGTGGTGATCAATCACGATCAAATCGACTCCGCGACCCTGAAGGAGAGCTGCGGCCGGAAGCGAGTTTGTTCCGCAGTCCACAGCCAGCAGGAGTTTGGGTTTCAATTTGGCCACGCAATTTTCCGTCGCTTCGACTGAAAGCCCGTATCCTTCATCTATTCGATGAGGCAAATAGTACTGAACCCTCCAGCCTAATGCGTTTAGAACTTCGTAGAGCAAGGCCGTGGACGTGACACCGTCGACATCGTAGTCGCCGAAAATGACAACCTGCTCAGACTTTTCGTGGGCTTGGAAGAGGCGTTTCACGGCGGCCTCCAATTGAGGTAACAATTCAGGATTTGCCAGGTCCTTTAGCCGCGGATTGAGAAAGGTGCTGCATTGGGGGATTTTCCCGAATCCCCGATTACACAGGGTCTGCGCCACGAGTAGTGGGATCGCCATTTCGCGGGACAGTTGACCTGCCAATTGAGGGTCCCTAGGAGCAACTTGCCAGCGATACTTCATCTACGATGATAACCATCGAAAAAACGCTCCTAAAATTCGAGTAAAAAAGTGGATCATGAGGCCGGTAGTGGAAGCGAGGTAAATAGTGGTGATAAGTGAAGAGATGTATCCCGCCCAAATGAGGACCCCGTCTTCTTCCATCATGCTCAAGGCCAGGAGAACGATGGACACCGCCGGAAGGGAATTGGAAAACGGCACAACCGGTGGAAATGGAAGCATTAACAGGAACCCCATAAAAGCGACCAGAAGGGCATTGCCAAATTGCGCGGCAGACCAGGTGAGCCAATCGGTTCCTCTCGGACGGACGAATTTTTCCATCCAGCGCAGGATGCGTATGCTATTGCGGAGAACAAGTTCCATTTGCGGTTTTGGCAGAACGCGATCGCCGAGAAACGGGGGTAAAACGGCCCGTCGCTTCAGTGCCAGGCGAATGGCCAGGAGCAAAATTACGAAGCCAAGGACATTGCTTAGTCCTGGCATTGGAATTGGATTCGCAAAGGGAAGACTCAGTAGAATAAAAACCAGGTAGAGTCCTCGTTTTTCGGTGCGCTCGATCAGCCCATTTAGAGTCAAATGCTCCGTTTCGTGTCTTTCGATCACGATTGCAAGACTCTGAGACAAGGGAGGATGCAGCATTCCACGATGAGCTTACTACGATTTGCCGTTTCTCCCATGGCCATGGTATTTGCCCGCAAAAATGGAGGCACCGATCGAGATCAGCAACACAAGTCCGACGGCGGCGAGGGACTTTGACGTCGGAATGACATACCAGTGCGCAATTAACATTTTCCCACCGATAATACAGAGTACCACTGAAAGTCCGATTTTAAGGAATCGAAAGTATTGAATGGCTTCAGCCAGAACGAAATAAAGCGAGCGGAGTCCGAGAATGGCAAAGACATTGGAAGTGAAAACGATGAATGGTTTTTGAGTGACCGCAAAGATAGCGGGGATGGAATCGACGGCGAACAGCAGGTCGGTTGTTTCAACCATCACCAGCACCAGGGCGAGGGGGGTCAATACCGGACGGTGATTGATTCGGGTAATAAAACGGGCGCCATCAAAGGTGGTCGAAATCGGAAAAAAGCGGCGGGTGATTCGAATGAAAAAGTTTTTTTCCGGTTGTACTTCCGAGTCCTCCGAAACGAGCATTTTTATGCCAGTGAAAATCAGGAAAGCTCCCAAGACGTCGAGCATCCATTGAAAACGAGCAATCAATGCGCTTCCAAGCAGAATCATTGCACCCCGCATAACCAAAGCACCAATGATTCCCCAAAAAAGAACGCGATGCTGATTTTCTCGAGGAACGCCGAAATAGGTGAAGATCAGAGCGATCACGAAGACGTTATCCATCGAAAGCGAGATCTCGATGATATACCCGGTTACGAATTCAACGATCTCTTCTTTGTCCCAATCCGCGACCATGGACGGTGCAATCAGAACCGCAAATGCAATCGCCGTGGCACACCAAATGGCGGTCCAAAGCAGCGCTTCGCGGAAATTGACGACGCGGGCGCTTCGGTGAAAAACGCCGAGATCGAGGGCAATAAGGATTAGAACTGCAACAACAAAACCGCCCCAGTGCCAGGCGGTAATGCCAGTGTCCGCAAGCATCGACTGCTCAGACGCGTGCGGCGACGGTATTGTCCATCACCACCTGGGTGCTGGCTTTGGGCCGCTCGCCTTTATGCCACCAGAGCACCAGCGCGCTGGCGATGTAAATGCTGGAATAGGTTCCAGTGATGATGCCGATCAGGAATGTGAAGGCGAAATCGTTGATCGCGCCGCCGCCGAAGATAAACAACGACATTGTGGCGAGGAAAACGGTTCCCGACGTGATAATGGTTCGGCTCAGCGTCTGATTAAGCGCCTGATTGATCAGGTCGCGGAAGGAGCCCCGCACTCCCATTTTCAAGTCTTCGCGAATACGATCAAAGATGACGATTGTATCATTGATGGAGAAGCCGATAATCGTGAGAACTCCCGCCACCATGGCTGCATTGAACTCGCGGCCGGAAAGGCAGTAAATCCCGATGGTCATCAGCACGTCGTGAATAACGGCGAGAACGGCGCCTACGGCAAATGAGAATTCATATCGGAATGCGACATAGAGCAGGATTCCAAAAAGCGAAAGCAAACTGGCCGTAAGTGCCGCCTTTTGGATCTCGTCTCCAATGACCGGTCCAACGTTATCGAGAGCGACCCTGCGGAAACCGGCGTTTGGAAAACTTGTCATCAGAGTGCGTTCAACAACCTGACCGCTGCCGAATGCAGAAGTCACACGAAGAGTCGGAGCCCCACCGCCGATGTCTTTCTGATATTGAATTGAAGGGTCTAAAATTCCCGCCTTCGTTAAGGCGGCACGCAATTGTTCGCTTTCCACTTTTTGGGTGTAGGACAAACCAAGTTGATCGCCACCCGCAAAATCCACCCCCAGGAGTTTATGTCCGCGGTGAACCCCGTAGCCCAGCCCGATGACGATCAAGGACCAGGTGATAATAAATGCCGGTTTTGCCACCGCCATAAAATCCAGCCTTGTGGTTCGGATCAAATGCAGCATTGGGAGCCCTTTGATCATATTTTTTGCCAGGAGAAAATCAAAGATCAGCCGGGTAACCACAAGTGCGGTGAATAGGCTCGCCGCGACACCGATTGTCAGGGCGACGCCGAATCCTTTGATTGAACCGGTGCCCATGAATATCAAAATGACTGATGAAATCAGCGTCGTTACGTGCGAATCGAAGATGGTGCCGAACGCGCGCGAATAACCGGCGGAGAGTGCGCCCCGGAGTGATTTGCCTTTGGATAATTCTTCACGAATACGTTCGAAAATCAGGACGTTCGCGTCGACTGCCATACCGATCGTTAATACGATACCTGCGATACCGGGCAAAGTGAGAGTTGTCCCGAACGAGCACATCACACCGAGCAAAATGATAATATTGCTGATAAGCGCAACGTTGGCGACCATCCCGGCCAGCAAATAATAAACCGCCATGA
>JAQGOX010000717.1 GCA_028293365.1 Verrucomicrobiales bacterium
TTAATCTGCATTTTGGCTGGGGTTCTGCGCCTGCCGCGGGCGGCGGGATAGATTTGTCGGGGACTCTGGACGGTATTTACCTGCAAGGTCCGGCAAGCCTCGGCGGGAGCGGTGGGTATTATTACAATTTAACAGCGAGTTTCAGTTCAGCGTATACGCAACTGAAAGCCAACGGAGTTTCCGGAACATTTAATCTCAATGGGTTTAATTTTACTGATCTCCCTAACGCGTATGGGGGTGGCACGCCTTATACTGCTCAGGAGCAAGTGGATGACTTCAAAGCTGGCCATTGGTACCTCAATATAAGTAGTGATTTTATTTCAGGCGGAGAAATCCGCGGACAACTTACGGCTGTTCCAGAGCCTGGGGAGTATGCGATGATTGCTGGAGGGACCCTCTTGGTATTTGCCTGGGTTCGACGTCGGAAAGCTTCGCGTACAGTCGCTGTGGGTTAATTTCCCTTTACCAGCGCGGAGCTACCTCGTTGTTTTGCTATTTTCTGCCTCACCGAGCTCTTGATTTAACTCGAATGCTGATCCAGTTTCATCGCAGGGATGGAACGAAAGTCACGAGAAGCACGGAACGAATGGGGCAAGCTCATTCCAGAGGATCAATGGCTCATTTATAATCTCGCGATCCGAATCGCCCGAGACTGCGGTATGGAGTTCATGCTCGGCGGAGCATTTGGATTGGCAGGTTACACCGGCCGCTGGCGCAACACCAAAGATCTCGATTTTTTTGTCCTTCCGGAATCGAAAGACCGGCTGATTGATGGTCTGCTTGAAGCTGGGTTTGAAGATTACTACGATCGGCTCCCTTATGACCGCGGCTGGATTTATCGCGCCATCAAGAGCGATGTGCTAGTGGACGTGATCTGGGCGACCCCCAATCGCCGGACCTTGGTTGACTCATTGTGGTTTCCCAATGCGACCCCCATCGAACTGCGGGGTGAATCGTTGCATCTCGTCCCTATGGAAGAGATACTTTGGGTTAAAATGTACGTCTTGCAGAAGGATCGCTGCGATTGGCCTGATCTGCTGAACCTCTTATATGCTCAAATCGAAACAGTGAATTGGGACCACTTGTACAGGCGTCTTGGTGCTGATTTGCCGCTTTTAGCCGGTTTGCTTCAGATCTTTGCCTGGATGTGTCCGACGCGCAGCAAACTGATTCCCGAATCAATTCGAAACGAGCTGGGGATTCTCGATACCACCGCCCGCGCCGGGATCGACCAGCAGGAACGGGTCAACCTGCTCGATTCGCGTCCCTGGTTTGCCGCGTTGCAGCCGGGTGATCGTGCGATGCAGCTTTGAGGAAGGAGGGATTATGCTAATTGGAGCAATGAACCATCCTGCGGCGAATCCGATCGGAGAGATTCGTTGGATGGCCGAACTGAAACTGGACTTCATTGACTTGACTCTCGAGCCCCCCGGTGCTGCCACCTGGCGAATCGATGCGAAAGCCATTCGAAAGGAGTTGGCTGCGACCGGTTTGAAGGTAGTGGGCCACACCGCTTATTATCTTCCCCTCTGTTCGCCCTTCGAAAGCCTGCGCCGGGCCACTGTGGCCGAACTCAAGATTTGCATCGAACAATTCGCGGTGATTGGCGCCAAATGGATGAACTTGCACCCCGATCGGCATGCACCTATGCATGATCGACGCTTCATCATCGAACGAAATCTCCAAACCCTTCATGATCTTCTGCCGACTGCGCACGAATGCGGCGTGGGACTGATGATCGAGAACCTTCCGGGCGACTTCAATTCAGTCGAGCAACTCGGTGAATTGCTCGACCCGATTCCTGAACTCGGTTTGCATCTGGATATTGGGCATTCCAACCTGATGGTGAAGCATAATTCCGCTGCTGAGATTGTTCGAAAATACGGAGCCCGGCTGAAACATGTCCATCTGCACGACAATAAGGGTGGGGCAGCGGATCTCCATTTACCACTTGGAACAGGTAATGTGGATGTTCCAGCCGAGTTGCGGATGTTAAAAGACAGCGGATACAACGAAACGATCACCCTTGAAGTGTTTTCGGCCGACCGTCATTACCTCGCCTATAGCCGCGATGTCGTCCAAAAGCTTTGGAACTCCTTGTGAACCAACGGAGGTTCTGGAAAGGTAAAAACGAAGGGGGTGGTAACACAGGCCAAACCTGGCTCAATCCTTTAGCGATCGAGCCTTGAGGTATCAGGACAGTGCGCCCGGCAATTGAAATTGCCGCATTTCCGGGGCGCAAATTAAGTTTGCCACCTTGGCAGCCTCTGCTATGTTGCCTCCCCTTTTTGAAGGCAACGACGCTAAAGTCGTCTCTGCCCTCCGAATAGGAAAACGGCCTGAATTGCTGCCCGTGTGGGTGGCGCGGCCATAATAACATCGAATAAAATCCTCGTGTTCCGCGGGATGGCGCTCAGAGAAAAAGTGCGCTGAAACAAAGGAAAAATGTGATTAGTATTGGCGTTAAAGAATTATTGGAAGCCGGCGTTCATTTCGGACATCAAACCAAACGTTGGAATCCGAAGATGAAGCGATTCATCTTCGAAGCTCGGAATGGTATCTACATCATTGACCTGAGCAAAAGTCTGACCCAGTTGGAGTCAGCCTGTGAGTTTATGGGCAAAATTGTTGGCAAAGGAGGACGAATCCTCTTCGTCGGCACCAAGAAGCAAGCCCAGGAAGCAGTCAAGGAGACTGCAAAGGCTTCCGGTCAATTGTACATCACGGAGCGTTGGCTCGGTGGTACATTAACGAATTTGAAAACCATCAAGCGCTCCCTCGGAAGGCTCCGCGAGATCGAAAAGATGGAGACAGACGGAAGTATCAACAATTACGTCAAGAAAGAACAATCGGCCATTCGCCGCGAGGCCGCCCGGATGTTCAAGAACCTTGATGGTATTCGTGCCCTGGAAGGCCCTCCAGCCGCGATGTTTATTGTTGACGTAAAGCGGGAGCACAATGCTGTCGCCGAAGCGCGCCGCCTCAATATTCCCATTATCGCGATCGTGGACACGAACTGCGATCCCGACCTGGTTGATTATCCAATTCCTGGAAACGACGACGCGATCCGTTCAGTGCGCCTGATTCTCAGTGTGGTATCACAAGCGATTGTACAGGCTCGGGGAGAGTACGAAGCCAAGCACGCTCGACGTAAATCGATGGAAGAACCAGCCAGTGAACGGGCCGGTGGCGAAGCTCCGGCTGAAACGAGTGCTGAATCTCCAGCAGCTCCCGCGAGTACGGAAACAGTCGTTACCGCTTAAGTTCCAACCTTTGATTTAGGGGCCGCGTGCTGCTTCGGTCGCATCGGCCCCTTCTCTTTGAAACTGACAACATAAAATAATTTTAAAAAAATATGGCTGAAATTACAGCAGCAATGGTGGGTAAACTACGCGAGATGACCAACGCAGGTTTAATGGCGTGCAAAAAGGCATTGAACGAATCAGGAGGCGATTTAGACGCGGCAGTGGATATTCTCCGGAAGAGCGGTGTGGCAACGGCTGCAAAAAAAGCTGGACGCGACGCGAAGGATGGAGTGATCGCAGCCTATATTCAACCTGGCGCCCGGGTGGGAGTGCTCGTCGAAATCAATTGCGAGACCGATTTCGTGGCGAAAAACGAAGTTTTTCGTGCTTTTTGCGACGAGGTCGCAAAGACTCTCGCGACCAATCCAAACGCAGACCTGGAAGCATCACGAACCGCGCAAGTCGCAAAGATGGGTGAAAACATCCGAATCTCGCGGCACGAGCGTCTCGAGGTTTCCGGTAATGGACTCATTGCCGCGTATATTCATACTGGTGCAAAAGTCGGGGTTCTAGTTGAAGTCGGCGCCGGAAAGGAAGCCACTGTTCAGAGCGAAGATTTCAAACAGCTCGTGCGCGATATCACCTTGCAAATTGCAGCGGCGAATCC
>JAQGOX010000735.1 GCA_028293365.1 Verrucomicrobiales bacterium
CACCACCCTCAAACACGTTTACTGGTCGAGCAATCCGGTTGGCAACATGTTGCACGCTTGCCTTCAGGAAATGATCAAGACGGCCGTTCTTGAGCAGGACAGCGAGGGGCGATACCGGTGGAGCCCATCGTTCAGAGGCGATTGGGAGCATGACCGTGTGGCCTAACGAAGAACGAATTGACCGGAGCACATGCTGTTGGGAGAGAACCATTCCGGGGAATTGCGGCGTGAGAGCGCGGAAGCCAAAGCTGAGCGTATCATCAACGAAGAACTACGGCGACTGGGTTGGGTCCCAGCAGATTTATCTCTCCGTCGCAAAAGCGACCCGGCGAAATTGGCGATGGCCGATCGACTCCGAAGAGAAACGGTTCTTTCCGTCAAGCTCATCGCCGAGCGATTGCACCTGGGCAGCCCCAAGAGTGCACGAGCACGATTGCAAGAGAGGAAACAGATGGCCAGAGTCTGGACATCAGAATTGCACAAAGCTTGAATTGAAAAGTGATCTTGATGGATAATGTGGCATTGCTCTAGTCTGACACTTGGACGAATTTAAGAACTCTTTCCAGGAGAGTGAATGGACCAGCGCGCTCACCATCACCGGCGACGGCACTGAAATGACTCTGCACGATTCGCAGAGCCTCGCCGCCCAGAGATTTCATCGGATACGCGTTGAGTAATCCGCGAATTTATTGGACTCCATTAAAATAATTGGCGGGTTTTGGAGTGAAATATCGTTATTCGAGATGAATGAACCTGAGTCAAGGCCCGCCCAAAAAGAAACTTACATTTTCCTGGCGTGATTCCCCCGGCGATTACGCCATTCACCGTTAACACGATATTTTATGCGTAAAAACCAACCTTATCTCGTCGCGGCCGCAGCCTTTCGGGCTCTCGCTCGAATCCCAATGAGCCATCTTCGAATGCAAGGGTTTCGACCGCTCAATGAAAACGACTCCAGATGAATGAAGTTGAGAATGCCATTTGCGTTTCCGACAGCTCCCAGCAATCAACTATACCGGAACGCGGGAATCTCTCGCCGAAAGCGGAAGCGACAAATCGAATGAATATAAGAGCATGAATATCAATTCTTGCCGGTGGGCGACTTCCTTAATGGTCAGCTTCTGCGCCGCGGGTTGGATCCAGGCCGCCAGCACCATTCAATTCACCGCGCCCACATACACTGTGGCCGAAAATGCCGGCGCCGCGATGCTCAGTGTCCGGCGCACAGGCGATACCAGCACGCCGGTGAGCGTGGATTACGCCACCACCGACGGGACGGCGACCAATGGATTGAAATATACGGCAGTCTCCGGGACTCTGGCTTTCGGACCCAGCGAAACCAACAAGACTATTTTCGTGCCGATCTTAAATAATGGTCTTGTCGAAAGCAGCAGGACGTTCCGGTTCATGTTGAACAATCCCATCGGCGGAGCGGTCCTCGGGGCGCTTACCAACGCTACTGTGTCTATTGCCGATAACGATGTCGGCGTTCAATTTCAGTTCATCGGCTACTCGGTGGCCGAAGATGCTGGAGCGGTCCTGATCGGAGTAGCACGAGGCGACGACGGAGTTCTTCCCGTGACGTTGGATCTGGTCACCACGGACCTGACTGCCAAGAGCGGGCTCGATTACAGCGGCTTCACCAACAGACTTTCGTTCGCCCCCCAGGAGAGGCTCAAATTTGTCTCGATTCCGATCCTCAACAACAGCACGAAGCAGCCGGGCAGGAGCTTCCGGGTGACACTGGCCAATCCAGCAGGCGTCACGTTGGGGGGGCAGAGCACGACCATGGTTACGATTTTGGATAACGACCAAGGATTTCAGTTTCAATCCGCCAGTTACGCGGTCGCCGAAGATTCCGGCGCGGCGCTAATCAGCGTGCTACGAGGCACGGATGAAACGAACCCGTCCGTCACAGTGGACTACGCGACCTCCGACGGATCGGCAACCAGTGGACTCGCATACATCGGCATCACCAATACGCTCTCGTTTGCCCCGGGGGAGAAGGTCAAGTTGATTATTGTTCCGATCCTAAACGATGGAGTCAAAGAGACTATCCGGAACTTTCGGCTGACGCTGAGCAATCCGGCGGGTGGAGGGGTGCTTGGCTCCCCGGCGGCCACCACAATTTCGATTCTCGATAATGATTCTGGAGTGGGCTTTGAATCAGCACACTACACGAATTTTTGGGGGAATGCGGATGCGATTACCGTTAACGTCTTGCGCGGTAACGATTGTTCCTTGGAACCGATCACAGTTGACTATAGCACTAGCGATCTGACGGCCCGCGCGGGCCAGGACTACCAGGGTGCTTCCGGTACCCTTCAGTTTCAAAGGAACGAAACCGTGAAGAGCGTCACTATTTCCCTGCTCCGGGCCAGAGCCATCGAGGGAACTAAGAGCTTCCGCTTGACGCTGACCAATTCGACTGGCGGGGCTGCGCTCGGAATATCATCCACTACCGTATCTATCGTAGGCTCTTATTTCACACTCGCCCCTCCCTTCGATACAGTTCTGAGCATCCGACGTTTTGGAGGCTTAAATACTGTTACTTGGGCTGGCGCTGGGCTGTTGCAGCGGGCGGACAACCCCATGGGTCCCTGGCAGACGCTCGCGGCTGCGCAGAGTCCAGCCAGCGTTCAGTCCCCGATCCCAGCGACGTTTTACCAGGTTACGCGACCCAGGTTAGTCAACCTTTATGTGCCCACCGGCTACGACGGCCAGAAACCGTTGCCCCTCGTGATCCTGCTGCACGGATACACAAGGACCGGGGTCTATACGGAGAATTACTTGCGATTTCAGCCGTTGGCGGAGACGCGAAGTTTTCTCTACTGCTACCCTGAGAGCTTGACCGACCGGGCTGGCAATCCCTTCTGGAACTCCTCGGATGCTTGCTGCGATTTCTGGAGCACCCGCGTCGATGATGCGGGCTACCTGCGCGCTCTGATTCAGGAGATCGGGAGACAATTCGCCGTGGACCGAAAGCGCGTCTTTTTGGTTGGATGGT
The DNA here is from genome assembly GCA_028293365.1 of Verrucomicrobiales bacterium. GTDB lineage: Bacteria > Verrucomicrobiota > Verrucomicrobiia > Limisphaerales > SXQI01 > JAQGOX01. The sequence goes on from JAQGOX010000735.1 coordinate 3,008, forward strand.
CAAACGGAGGTTTCATGGCCTACGGAATGGCTTGCCAGTCAGCGGATCTCATCGCGGGGATCGCCAGTCTGGCTGGCACGACTCTCATGGACTCCAGCCGGTGTGAACCTTCCCAGCCGGTTAACATCCTCCACATTCATGGCACGCTAGACAGTACAGTTCCTTACACCGGCGGCGTCCTGACAGGGTTCCCGGCCAATGTGCCCCCATTCCCCGGCGCGTCGCAGACCATCCGGATTTGGGCCGGGTACAACCGTTCCACCGGCCTGGTCACTGATGCCGTACCGTCCCTTGACCTCACCACGGACGTGCCGGGATTGGACACGGTTGTTACGCGCTACACGAATTGCCCGCCGGGTGGCGCCGTGGAACTCTGGACGATCAATGGTGGAGGTCACGGGCCGACGCTGTCCTCACAGTTTTCATCTCGTGTAATCGACTGGCTCCTGGCCCACCCCAAACCATGAACAGAAACCCATTTTGGCTCTCATCGACAGCGCGCGAGCGATCCTTCCCGGGAAAATAATAAAAGGAGTCGGCCGTTAAGGCGTTTGTCCACAGAAAAGCGCTGTCCTCTTCGGTTTTTTGGCCGATTACTTCTGGCGGTTTTGAACTCATTTACAGGCTTTGAATCGGGCCTGCGTTTTCGTTGGTTTTGATTTCGAATCTGCCCGCTGAAATCAGCGACGCGATTCGTTCAGTCAGCCATCTGGTTCTAGTGCCTTTTGGGGCCAATGCTTTCAAGCTAATATTTCGAACCGAAACAGGTGCGGCGGTTTCGCTGAGTTGGGCGTGGTTGCGGAGCGTTCAGGGTGCGGGGTTTTTGACTCGACCTGGCGTTAATTCGGACACAGATTGTTCTATGCACAAGCGCCGGTACGTCCTAGGTGTCGCTCTGGGCATCGTCCTTGTCGGAATCGGTGTAGCGACAGTGGGGACTCCGCAGCCGTGCTACGAAGGAAAACCTGCCAAATGGTGGTTCGAAGAGTTTTGCCGACCCAACGCCAACTCCATTCTATTAGACAGGACCGGGCGCAAGCTTTTCGACCGAAATGATCGTGAAATCGAGGACAAGCCGATGGCTGCTCTCCGCTCGCTGGGGCAAGAATCGGTGCCGTATCTTATACAAGTTCTGAATCAGAGGGAAACATCCTTTACGCGTGCCTGGCGTACTGTCCATTCGCTTCTCCCGGCAAACATCCGGCGCGTTGTGCCCCCGCCCGGAGACATTCCTCACTTGCATTGGAACGCCGCAATTGCTCTTACTGGGCTCGGAACAAATGCCTTGCCGGCGATCCGTGCGTTCTTGGATTTGCAAACGGCAGGCGCGGGAGTTAATGGGGGACCATGGAACACGGACGAATCGTTGATCTGTGTGCTTCGCAACTGCAAAGTAACTTCCGAACAACTAGACTCGTTTATCAATCGCATGGTCGACCAACGAAAGCATCGGGAAGTGTTGAAAATTGTTAAAGTGCTACGCCCATCGAGCCGCGAGGTCAGCAAGGCGTTGGTATTGATTCTGCAAAAAGGCAATGCAGGAGAGCGGCAGGAGGCCGCTGCAATCATCGCCAATAGCGAATCCTATCCAGGCATAGCGTTGCATGCCCTCATTAAAGCGCTTGCCGATAGTGAACCTGAAGTCCGTTACGCTGCGGTAAGAGCCATCGAGAACTGCGGCACGAACGCACTGTCAGCCAAATCCGAGTTAGAGAAGGCTGCGCTCGATGAGAATACGATGGTTCGAACGGTAGCGCGCCGCATTCTGGATGGTCGACATGGAGAATCTAACTAACCCACAACTTGGGGGGATTCGGAAGCACCTTGCGCCTTTCGGTGACTAGTAGCCCTCCGAATGCGCGGCGTGGACTTGCCAGTTTTTCAGATATTTGGCAGCGACCTGAGGATCACCGAGGACGAGCAAGTTTTTAGCGTTCGAGGACTCAGCCGCCTTAAGTAAAATTGAAACTGCCCCGTGAGCACGCGAACCGTCAATTACCATGAGCTTGTTGTGCACAATCGAGCAAACGGCAAACGGGTCAGCCATTATGCTGAGGTGTCAGTTATGCTGAGATTAC
>JAQGOX010000761.1 GCA_028293365.1 Verrucomicrobiales bacterium
GTTGGGGTTTTCCTGGTCGCCAGCACTTATCGAATTTACGCGGAAGGTGCTGCGGGCTCCTGTGAGGTTCGGGTAAATCTGCCGAGCCGCGATCCCTTGACCATCCCCGTCAGTGTAATTATCATTCCAGACAATGTAGCCTCCAGTGGCATTCAAGCTTCCAGCGGGATGCACCTGATCGCCAGGCAACGCGAAAGCTGCCTGATATTCACCACCCTCCGCACTTAGGCTGCCAGAGGCGAAAAGCGAGGTTCCAGAAACGGCCAGCAACGCGATGGCCAAATAGCGCGCCGAGGCACGAACTGCTCGTGATATAGTATTCAGTCTTTGCACAAAAATAAAATCGCAACCGCTTCGTTTAGACATTTGCTAGGCGGCCTTCCGTTTGGATTCCAGGTTTTCCACTTCCCGTAACAACGCTTTAAATCCCCACTTCGCGTAAAGTCCCTTCAATACCGTCAAATCACCCTCAGCACATCCGCAATCCGTCAATTGAAGCTCGCAAACGAGAGTGTCATTCAATCGAATCAGTTGCTGATTTCGGCGGACCATTGGTTCCCATTCAATCAGAGTCGAACGCAATTTAGGACTCTTGATCTCGCCAATGTGCTCGTAGATTCCATCGATTGACCCAAATTGGCCCAACAACTCTGCGGCAGTCTTCGGTCCTATACCAGGAACTCCGTCTATGTTGTCGACGCTGTCACCGATCAAACTTAGCCAATCCAAAACCTGGGCAGGCGAAACTCCAGTTTTATTACGTACGTGCTCATCCGCCCAAATCGACTCACTTTTGTCACCCGGGTTCACGATACCGACATTCGCATCCACCAATTGCATGAAATCTTTGTCGGGACTGGCAATGATTACCTGCATCCCCTTATAAGAGGATTCCCGGGCAAGTGTTGCGATCCAGTCATCCGCTTCTACACCTGCTTTTGACAGGCAGGCGATTCCCGCCGCCTTTAGATAGGTTCCAATCTCTTCGATCTGCCGATCTAAATCGGGTGGGCTGGGTAGACGTTGCGCCTTATATCCCGGTAAAATCGCCATGCGTTCAGCAGCCAAACCACCATCCCAGGTCACCACGATATGCGTCGGCTGTAATCGTTCCCGCATTTTCCGCAGCATGTTGATAAAACCGTAAATTGCGTTGGTCCCTTCTCCGGAAGGCGAAGACAACGAACGAATTGCATAGAACGCGCGATATGCGTAGGCATGACCGTCCACGATCAAGAGAAGGGCGGAAGCTTTTGGGGAAGCTGCACCGATCGCTTTATTCACGCCAGGAGTTCCGAAAAGCTCCGGCTGATCGTTTTCCGGTTCCAAAATTAGCGTTCTCTGCACAATTTACACACAGATAGTTCGAGGCAAATGCCGCGCCAACCTGCGATTAAGTTCATCGAATTTAGTTAGGGCACTACCGGCTTCTGCTCAGGAACTGTGTTCGGATCATACGGTAAATTATCCGGAGTGTGGACCCGATTGCCAGCGGGATCAATGATCACAGGGGTAACGAAAACTACCAGATTCTTCTTCGTGCTCGAAGAGCTCTCGCTTCGAAATAAACGTCCCAGCAAAGGTATGTCACCGAGTACGGGAACTTTATCTTTCGTTTTCGTCACGTTCTCTGCAATCAAACCACCAAGAACCACGGTCTGCCCATCCCAAACGATGGCGCTGGTGGTAATCTGCCGGACGCGAAATCCCGGCAAGGGAGTTGGTTGCGTCGGAGTATTTCCAATCACGGTCTGGAATTGGCGCGAATTTTCGGTATCGTACCCGAGAAACTCAGTGAGCGTGGGAACGATGGACATCTGAATCGAATATCCGTCTGCTGACACATAGGGAATAACGTCGAGGACCGGACCGAACGGAATCTGCGCAGCCTGGGGGGTAACTGCCGGAATCACCTGCGGCTGCTGCACGATCTGTCCCTGTGCAGCCACACCTAGCAAGAGGGTGGCCGCCGCGACGATTGATTTTTTATTGCTCATGTTTGTAAAGTCTTATTGGTTAACGGCTGATTCCAGGTGCAGCGGCACCGCCGCCAATACCTCCGACCGCTCCTACTCCACCACCACCCAGCCCTTGAACTCCCAATCCAACGATGATGGTAAGCGTGTCCTCCACGCTTATACGCGCCTGCCTCCCGCTTAACGTAGTGATTTTTGGAGCGGAAAGCAGGTCCACTCCACCACGTTGCTCCAATGCGCGAATTACCAACCGAAATTGAGGATCTGTCAAAATACCGCTGATGGTTGCGACAGGAGCCGCCCCACTGTTACGAAGATTGCTGGTGAGAAGCTGGTCAGTGGCCGCGTTGATTGGCACCGATGGACTACCAAATTCACCCGGAAATACACCAGCCGGATTAGCCTTTGTGGCTGCACCCGCAAACGAGGGGGCGCTCCCGCCTTGAACACCAGCCGCTCCTCCTGCGAACAAGGCATTCCCCAAGAGCCAATCGAATCCGAGGCTCTTGCTATCCGTTTGAGAGATCTCAGCGAATTTCGCTTCGATCGTCACTTGGGGAGGAGCGATATTAAGCGCACGAACTGCTTCCTCAACGATATCCAAGTCGCGTAAAGTGGCGCGAACCAGTAGGATGCCCGTACGGTCATTGAAAAACAACGTCTTCTGCTCAGGAAGCTGTTGGCCCTGCCCTTGCCCCTGATTAAACCCTCCCAATCCCTGTTGCGCAAAAGCGTTCGTTCTAAAATCAACCCCCGCAGCAATAAAGAAATTACGAACTTCCTGCTGAATATTGAACAGCAGGTTGGTTTGGGTAACTCCGGTGATTCCGGTCCCGCCCTGACCACCACCGGCACCACCGGCACCACCACCACCACCGCCGGTGGTCTGGCTGTTCCCACCGAAAGTAAAGAATCCACCGGGACCACCACCACCAGTAGTTTGGCCGTTTTGCCCGCCAGCGCCCGCACCACCACCGCCACCACCTGCTTGTCCGCCTTGTGACGTCACCAGACCAAGGAATGGGCTAGGGCTGTAGGAGACGCCTTCCAATCCCTGTCGGAAAGTGTTTGGATCAACTTTAAACGTCCGGCTATAAAGCGGTTCGCTCGGCGACGCTCCCTGCTGCGTAAACACAACGGCGTAATCTTCGACCGAATATTTAATCGAAACCGATTGAGATTGATTTGCCGGAGGTTTGGCGACCATAACGATTGCCTTCAACACATCCTCCAAACGAATGTTGTGCAGCGGTGGATCCATTTTAACGAGGAAATCATCCAAAACAACCGGAGTGTCATTGGCAGCACTAGCGATAGGTTGTCCGGTTAAAGGATCGATCTGATTGGCCAACTGGATCGGCGCGGGCTTATCTGCCTGTGAGCTAATAATGAAATTGATTCCGCGTTTATCCGGATCGCGTTTCTTAACTTCGTTCGCCAATTCTTTGATGACTTCGCTCAGGGGAACTTCGCTCGGCAGCGCAAATTCATCCAGGATGATATGATCCATCTTTTGATAAATCAGTTGTCGTCCGGGACTGGAATAGACTCTATTCGTGGTGGCAAACGGGTTTGCTGATGGAAGAGAATCCCGAGTCAACGGGGTATTCCAGGAACGTTCAACCGTCAACATCGCTTCGCCCGAAACGATTTCCCGTTTGCGCGCCTCCTGCTGATAGCGGCGTTCGGTAAGCAATTTCAGGTAATAAAATGCACCCTGATTTTCCGGATCCTCCTTGGCAGCCTGTTTAAGCTTTGCTTCAGCTTCGTCGAGTTTGCCCATTTCCATCAGCAACCGGGCATCCTGCACGAGCGTGGAAGTTTTCACCCGTTCCCCACGAACCTCCGGAATCCGCGCAAGCTCTTCCCGACTGGGAACTTTTCCCTGCTGAGCCAGGATCCGGCGATCGTTGTCGGCTTTAAATTTCTCGGCGGCCGGATTTTTGGGATCAACCCGCAACGCTCGCGTGATCTGAGCGTCAGCTTCCGCCAAATCGCCGCGCTTCTGTGCTTTTTGGGCCAGTTCGAGACGCACTGCAACAAAGCCGCTGATTGTCTCTGCGCGCTCTTTGTCAATACCGACGCCGACTCGCTGCACGAGCGCCAACGCTTCTTCATATTTGCGCGCCGCAGCCGGGATGTCACCGCTGGTTTTGAGCGCCCGTGCGTCAACGAGAGTTTTTCGGAGCTGAATGCTGTCTGCCTGGCGCCGCGCGGCCTCTTCACCCGCGATTATGTTTGGAGAGGTCTGGGCGGCAAGCTGGAGTTGACTTCCACACAGAAGAATTAAGACAAGATAGGACGTAGCTGCTTTGATCATGGGCTTGGTTTTCTTACCGCAAAAAGCTCTTCGATTACTTGCCGGACGGATTCAATTTCAAGGTCGATGTTTTCCCGTTTGATTTCGCCGAGAATACAACTTCATTTGGGTTGATGGCAACGATATTGTAAGTTTCCTGTGCGAAAGTAACAGCATCTTTTTCGTGAAGGTCTTTTCTGACGACACTTTCCGGAGGATACGCGAAATCCGCGCTGTAACCGACAACACGTGAATAAGGTTGCCCCTTGGTTAACGTAATCGGCTCTTTGTCACCTTCTACAAGGATTGAAATGGCCGTGGGATTTTCCGGCGGTCCCTTGACTTCATGCATTGCAAATAAGTTATTTTTTGCTTTGGGTGCGACTTGCCGAATGTTCTTGCGAACAGGACGATCGGTTTCCCGGATTATAGTTACGGTATATTTCAAATCGTCTCCGGTGCCAGTAACTTCATCGAATGAAGCTTTGAGTTCCAAGGGTTTAATAGCCGTAATCTTAGCAGCTCCCATTCCAATTTCATCGCCGCGCTGAATTTTTATCAGAGTTCCATCAGGACGACGCTGCCATTTTACCGGGTTAAATAAGTTATGTTGCCCGAAGAGCTGCACCTTTACCGGCGACTGAACCCGAGCCAGAATTTTTTCATTCGTGGAGAGATTGACCGGCTTATACATTCCGGGTTTTGCTCCCACAATCTCCTGTTTGCGTTCCTCCATCCTTTGACGCTCTGTTGAAACTTTGATTGGCATCAGGGCGGCTGCGGTTGCCAACCCCAGCAATACAATGCTCAGGATGATTTTCTCGTAATGTCGTTTTAAAAACTGCATGCAGCTATTTTGAAGGGGGTAGAAGTTTCACAACTTCCAGCGCGAGCGTGAATCGGAGCTTGTTTTCGTCCAAAACTGTGACCAGCCCGCCCTTGGATACCGGAGCCTGAGGTGCGGCGGCAACGGGAGCGGGTGGAGGCAGGCGATTGTAGCGACTCATACCGCCTCCCATACCACCATAACGTGACTGCATCATTCTGGACTGAAGTTCAGCCGGCGTTGGCGCGACCGCCACCGCAACTCCCGCTGCTGCCGGAGCTTTGTCTACACCCAAAGTTTTTACCACGAAGCATTGCGGAGCAGTAACCAAACCTTCCATGACACGGGCCAATTCGCTGCTGAAACCCTGAAAGGTCACTTCATAGGGAGTTACCGCCGCCCACGAATTCGTCACGGATTTGCCGCTGGACAGGAAATCAACGTACCCGCTTTCGCCGGTCGTGGGCACACGTTTAAGGCCCACCAGCGCAGGCACTTTTGCTTCACAGAGTATCTCCACGAGAGCCCGCACATCAGCTAACTCCGAAGCCAGCGATCCAACGTCTTTGAAGTCCACCGCGCTCTTTTGCGCCCCGTATGTGAACCAATAATCCTTGACCGGAAGATTCATTCCGGACCGGCCTGCCAACTGTTGCAAGTTTGCGACCGTCGTATCCAACAGGCCGCGAAAGCTTTGGTTATTGAGCTCTTTTTCTACGATCGGAGGCGCGAATTGTTTGCGTATCTGCGCCATGAAATCGTTCAGTCTCTTTTCATCGTCCTTGGCCAGGGCAATATTATTGACTTTATCAGTCCCTGGATGAACCGGTTGATTGACCAGTTGTTTGAGCGTCGCAGTCCGCTGATCCAGCTCTTCAGTCACCGAAGCGTCCGCCTGAATTCCCTGATAAAGGTAAAATCCAGCCAGCCCCAGCAAAGCAAGAGCAACCAGACCACCGATCAGCAGAAACAAATTTTTCTTAATCCAAGCCATAACCTTAGAGTCCTTTCGTGTTCTTAAGTTTCAGGCTCATGGCAAACCCAAATGTTTGGGCCGTTCCATCCACGGATTCCAGTTCACCGGATAGTTTGGTTCCGTCCGGATCAAAATAAGGACTCTCTTTGAATTCATTCTGAACGGTGTAGGCGAGCTTCCCGTTTGCCGCCGTCTCGCCACCTTTGTTCAAGTTCAATGCGCGCAATTTAACGTTAATAGTGAAGTCGTTTGTATTTTTGGGCTTGCTCTGGGCCTGGGTTTGCATGAAGGGATTTCGCGCTCCACCTTCCCCGCCAGCACCTCCCTGGGCCGGCATCTTGATACCAAAGTATCGTTCGAGCATGCGGGGGTCCATCATGAATGGATTCATTCCTCCCCCTGCCGGCGCTTCCTCCTCTTCCTCATCCACGGTTACTGTTCCGAAGGTTTCGATCCAAACGCCAACATCGCGACCCGGTTGTTTCAGCTTCTCCTCGCTATTTAAGAGCAGGCGGCGCATTTCGACCAGGGCATCCGCCCAAAAGAAACGGTCCCGAATCCATATGGTAAACTGGTCAATCTCTTCTTTGGTCTTCTTAATCTGCGCTTGCTCCTTGGACAACTCCTCAGCTTTTTTCTGCAAGGGAGTCACTTTGTCAGTCAGATCCGCCAAAGCCGCCTGCTTGATCGAAACCACGCGGCCGTAAAACCAGCCATACGCCAAAACCACCAGAATCAAACTGAATACCGCCGCGATAAAATAGGGCTGCTTCCGTTTGAATTGTTGCTTGCTGCGGATACTCTTTGGAACCAGGTTCAACTCCACGGGGCACTGGGCCATGTTCCGCAAGCCGAGCCCGACGACTTCTCCGAACGCATGCGCGACTTTCGCCAAATCCTCAAGGTCCAAGGCAGGATCCAATTGGACACTTCGGAACGGATTAAAGTACTCGACCGGAATGTTAAGCTTTTCGGCGAAAAACTGAGAAGTATACGGCATGATTGAACCGCCGCCCGCAAGAAAGACTCGCAGCGGCGCTGAACCACCCTGCTGACCACGATAAAACTGGATTGTCTGATTGACCTGAATGTGCAAACGCGTCATTACCTGACGCGCGATTTTGGAGATGGCCGCCTGATGCGGATTCTCCGGCTCCTCATAGGCCCCGCCGAGACTGACGAAACCTTCGTTGATTTTCAACTCTTCCGCTTTTCCGAACGGCATTTTCGCCTCGGCAACGAAATCCTGCGTGATCGAGTTCGCGCCAATGTTGATGCCGCGCGAAAAAACTTTCCCTTTCTCGAAAAACAACAGGTTGCTCGTTTTCGCTCCTATATCCAACAACATCGTGCAACCTTCAAGATCGCCGTAGTTGAATCGAAACGCGTTACAAAGGGCGGCAGGTGAAACATCGACCAACTGCAATCGCAACCCCGCAGCTTGAGCCGTTCTAAACAAGCTCTCGACCACGTCGGCTTTGAT
>JAQGOX010000776.1 GCA_028293365.1 Verrucomicrobiales bacterium
TGGATGAGCGTCGGCGGACATTGTTGACTGAAGTTGAAAGTCTGAAATCGCAACGGAATCGTGTTTCCAAGGAAATCGGCGGTTTGATGGCTCAAAAAAAATCCGCGGAAGCCGAAGCCAAAAAAACCGAAACCCGCGACCTTGGAGAGAAGATTGCGGCACTGGATCGGTCGGTGACTGAAACGGAGCGAACTCGCGATGATTTACTCCTTACGCTGCCGAATCTTCCTCATAGTTCGGTAGCCCTTGGCAAAACGGCGGAGGAGAACCCCGAGATCCGGACCTGGGGAGAAAAGGCCACCTTCGGTTTCCCGCCGAAGAGCCATACTGAATTATGCGAACGGCTTAAGCTGATTGATTTCGCACGCGGGGCAAAACTTTCCGGCAGCGGCTTTTTACTTTACACCAACCAGGGTGCCCGATTGGAGCGTGCGCTGATCAATTTCCTACTCGACCTTCATACCTCTGCTCACGGCTACACCGAAGTGTCGCCTCCCTATATCGTCGGTCGCGATTGCATGGTGGGCGTTGGCCAATTTCCAAAATTCGTAGATCAGGCCTACGCCGTGCAGGAGGGAATGGATTCGAGTACGTTGGGGAAACTATATCTTTTGCCGACCGCAGAGGCTCCGGTCGCAAATATCCATCGGGAAGAAATCCTCAAAGCGAGTCAGTTGCCGATCTTTTATTGTGCCTACAGTCCCTGCTTTCGCGCGGAAGCCGGCGCGGCCGGGTTGGGCACCCGGGGTATGATTCGGGTCCATCAATTTGATAAAGTCGAATTGATCAAGGTTGTTAAGCCGGAAGACAGCTACGATGAGCTCGAAAAAATGGTTTTAAATGCCGAAACCGTATTGCAAAAGCTTGGCCTGCATTATCGAGTCATCAATTTATGCACGGGGGACATGGGTTTCGCCAGCGCGAAGACTTATGATATCGAAGTTTGGGCTCCGGGGCAGGGACAGTATCTCGAAGTATCGAGTTGCTCAAACTGTGAAGATTTTCAAGCGCGCCGGATGAACATGCGCTTCAAGACTGAGACGGGAGAGAATCGTTTTCCCCATATTCTGAATGGGAGCGGAACGGCTTTGGCCCGGCTGTTTGTGGCTTTGATCGAAACGCATCAGCAACCCGATGGAACAGTCATTATTCCCGAGGCATTAAGGCCTTACTTTGGAGCAGGTGCCTTGGGTGCGGCAATTCAGGTCTGAGTCGATGTTTCCTCTCCCACACCGATTTTGTTTATGAGGTTGCTTCTCGCCAGCAGCGAAGTTCATCCGTTTTCCAAAACTGGCGGCCTCGCTGATATGGTTGGGGCTTTGGCGAAAGCACTCGCTGCCGACGGTCATGAAGTTATGATCGTTACCCCGCTATACCGTGGAATTTCTGAAAAATTCGGTCCGTTTAAGCGTCTGGATTATCACCTTGACCTTGTTCTGGGAGATCGATCGGTGGTTGGCAGCGTCCAAACGTTTGCGATGGCACCGCGCCTCGACGTCTATTTTATCGAGCAACCGGCATTTTTTGATCGCGCGTCACTCTATCAGCAGGATGGAAACGATTATTCTGATAATGCGGAGCGGTTTATATATTTTTCGAAAGCCGTCGCCCATCTGGCCCGCTATTTGCCGAACCCGCCGCAGGTTGTCCACGTGCATGATTGGCAGGCTGGGTTGGTGCCACTACTCATCAAGGACCAGAAAAAGAACGCGGGTTGGACTGCGGCTCCAGCATCCTGCCTGACGATTCATAATCTAGCCTACCAGGGCTTCTTTGACGCCGGGGACTTTACTCTAACCAATCTGCCCACGGAATATTTTCGACCGGATGGCGTGGAGTTTTACAAGGGATTGAATTGCCTTAAAGCCGCCATCATGTATTCGGACATGCTCACCACGGTAAGTCCTCGGTACGCCCGGGAAATCACGACCGAGATTTTGGGATGTGGTTTGGATGGCGTTTTACGAAATCGCCAGGATGCTCTCGTCGGAATTCTCAATGGAGTCGATTACGGAGAATGGAATACAACTGATAACAAATTTCTGCGCCAGAACTATTCAATCGATAACCTGGAAGGGAAGGCTGCTGATAAAGCGGCTTTGCAGGCCGAGCTTGGATTGCCCGTTAATCATTCCGTTCCTGTGTTTGGCAGCGTAACCCGCCTGGCCGAGCAAAAAGGAGTTGATATACAACTTGGTGCTCTGGAAGAAATGCTTTCGACCGGCCTGCAATTTGTGCTGTTGGGGAGTGGAGCTCCCGTTTATGAGGCAGCATATAGACGCCTGGCCAGGAGGTTGCCTTCACGAGCCGCCATTCGAATCGGGTATGACCATGGATTGGCACATCGAATCGAAGCGGGCAGTGATTTCTTTTTGATGCCCTCACGTTTCGAGCCGTGTGGATTGAATCAAATGTACAGTTTGCGTTATGGCACGATTCCGATTGTACGGGTTACGGGCGGCCTTGATGATTCAGTTATCGATCTCGCCGAAAATGCTGATGAAGCGAATGGAATTAAATTTCAGGATTACTCCACCAGGGCGCTGACCAAAGCGATTCGAAAAGCTCTGATTATTTATGCCGACACTGAGCTTCACAGGCATCTGCAATTAAATGGAATGGCAGCGAATTTTTCATGGGAAACGACTTGCAAGCAGTATGAGGATGTATACCTGCGCGCGCTGGAGCGTAACCGCAATTTACCATGAAATGTTACAAGCGAAGACCCCGGGGCCGGCTTCTGGAAATCTCCGAGTTGAGCCGCCGTTTATGAGGAACGAATAACCGGATCCAGTGCAGCCAGGTGTATTGAAACGTCAGTGCCACGCCCTTCCCCCGCCGAGTTCACATCAATCGTCCCGCCCGCAGCTGTTACAATTTCGCGTCCCAGGAAAAGGCCGATTCCATTATGCGGGGGCGGTTTTGTGGTGAAGAATGGCTCAAATACGCGATCCCGCAGTTGGGGTTGAATTCCGACACCGTTATCACTGATGCGGATAACATTTTGATCTCCCACAGATTGGATTTCGACCCGAATGCACGGGTTGGCGACATTTTGGAGGGCCTCGATTGCGTTATTCAAAACGTACAATACCGCTCGGGCCAGATCGCTTGGGTTGCCAAACCAGTCGCAGGGCGTGTTGCTATTCTCAAACGTTACCGAAATTCGGTTCATTACAACCTGGAAATTAATGACCGTGAGAATGTCCTGCATCATTTGGCTAAGAGAGACCTTGTGCGACTGGCGCCCTGTTTGAGCAATCAGAAGTAAACTCCGCAGTTTTTGTCCCGCTCGTTGAAGGCTTCGATCAACCACCTGGAGGCGCGCCAACCAGTTCGCATTCAAACCATCTTCCATCGCGATCAGTTGTACGCTTCCGAGCGCCGCCGCGAGGGGATTATTGATTTCGTGAGCCAGGCTCGCGGCGAGTTGACCAAGCGTCTTCTGCCAATGTTCACTGAGCATCCCCTGGTGCAAACGATTGACTTGCTCTTGAAGCTGCAGTTGCTCTTTAAGCCGGTCCTGCAACTGTTTCACCCTTAGTGCTGACCGTGTCCGCGCGAGCAATTCCTGTTGTTCAACAGGTTTGCTCAGGTAGTCGTGACCTCCAACTTCAAGACCTTTGACTTTGTCCTCCGTCGCGAATTTTGCGGTGAGAAAAAGCACTGGCAAATCCTTGGTTTTTTCTTCAGCTTTGATTCGTCGGCAAAGCTCGTAACCATCCATGTGCGGCATCATCACGTCGAGAATAACGACGTCAAACGGTTCCGCAGTTGATAAGACGTCCAGGGCCTGATTGCCGTCTGCACAGGTAACGCATTCCATTCCTGCGTTCTGCAGACGAATTTGCAACAGGCGCAAGGAATCCTTCTGGTCATCCACTGCCAGGATTCGCGCTTTGCGCGTCGGACTAAATTGGAATTCGATCATGACTATTTGTCACCTATGTGACATAAAAACTTCATCCAGGACAGCCTTCAAATCCTGTTTCGACTCGCAACCAGGTATTTCACTTTTCAATATTCGTGCCATGCTTTAAGATTACGGGACCGGGTAATGCTTGATATCAACTCTGTATGAACACTTTGCTAAGTCAACTTAAAGAATTCAGCATCATCGTCGCCGATACGGGTGACTTCGCAGCCATGCGCAAGTATCAACCCCGTGACGCCACAACGAATCCGTCACTACTCCTCAAAGCATGTGAGATGCCAGAATACGCAGAACTGGTCGATCGTGTGCTGGCTGAGACAAAAAGCGAGCCAATTCCGGCCGATCAGCATCTCAAGCGGGCTTTGGACAAATTGGCGGTCGCATTTGGCCTCGAGATTCTTAAAATTGTACCCAACCGTGTCTCAACCGAAGTCGATGCGCGTCTCAGTTTCGACACGGAAGGTAGTATCGAAAAAGCACGGACCCTGATTGGAATGTACGATAAAGCGGGCATCTCCCGGGACCGGATCTTAATCAAAGTGGCCTCGACTTGGGAAGGGATAAGGGCTGCCGAACGCCTTGGTAAGGAAGGCATTAAATGTAATTTAACTCTGCTTTTTTCAATGGCTCAGGCCATCGCCTGCGCGGAAGCTGGTGTACAACTGATC
>JAQGOX010000798.1 GCA_028293365.1 Verrucomicrobiales bacterium
ACCAAGCAGCCCGAGAATTAAAGCCATCCAGCCGGCTTTATCCCAGAAAGCTTTTCGTCGATATTCAATCGTGGGGGGCGGAACTTTCGCGAAAACGTACGCTGGCGACGCATTCTCGTGTCCGGGCAATGAATAGGTTTCTCCACCAGAATCCTTCGCGAGGACTTTCATAAACTCAGGGCGCGCTCGCAGATCGGACATTTCAAGATCCGCAGCTTCAGCGACCAGCAATTGCCGGTCTTCCCCGAGCCTGAGTCCTTTTTTTGACGCAGTGGCCGTGACTGTAAAGCTTCCGCCTGCCGACGGTCTCAGATCCGCTCTGTAGCATTGGCTTGATGCATCGTAATGAGCCATGACCGACCGGTTCGTCTGGCCCTTTGCGCCAAGGACGAGCACGATTTCCGCGTTTGAAATCTCGTTCAATTCGGTATCGCGCACCTTGATCGTCGCCGGTATCGCTTCCCCGGGAACGCAATAGCTTTGCGCGAGTTCAAGCGTGACAGGATTGTTCGTGCGCCCAATCTTTCCGTTCGCCAGCCAACGTATGGCGTTTACCCAGAACTGGCGGTAATAGCGCGCATCACAATTGTCTTCAGATAACGGAACGTTCTTTCGGATCGGTTCGCCCCAGATAGTTTCAAAATCGCGCCCCCAGGTGCGAGTGGTGTCCGAGGTGAAGGCCATGCTGCGCCCTTTTCCAACCTCCTGAACTGCAAGCAGAAGGCCCGGACCATATTCGTTTTGGTAGCCGGGATTTTCGGCCAATACGATTGCCCCCGGTTTGGCGTGGTCCACCCGATTATATCCATAAAGCGCGGGGAATTTCCGTCCCCAAATCATTTCCGTTTCCGCTGGGCTCATTCCGATATTCATGATCGGATGAGTCATCGCTATTCGCGGAACCCGGGGCCGAATCTGATGCGCCTGGGAATCACTTTCCCGTTCCATCGCCACTGGAATAATCCGGTCAAGAATCGTGCGATGATAGCCTCCTTTTCCAAAAGCCGAGTTTCCGCCAATCATGACAAAGCCTCCTCCGTACTCTTCGACCAGTCTCGCAATATTCTGCAGTTGTTCCGCGGAAAACGATTCTTTCTTGATATCGCTATGGATCACGACGTCGTAATCAAGCAGGCCTGCCAGCGTCCGGGGAAATCCTTTAGTAGGATGCTCGACCGGGAAGATTTTCTCTCCGGTTTGGGGATCGGCATCCACTGTGTTTAAGTACTGCCCACTGTTCCCGATTTGCCGATACAGGGTTTTGACCTTGATGTTTGGATCCGATTCCAGCGCATCTTTCAGATATTTCCATTCGGGCATGGGACTGGAGGATTGCTGTGGCGTTCCCTCCATATAAATTACCCGAATTGTGGGGTCCACGACTTCGAGTCCAAACTGGCGTCGATTATTCGTCGTGAGCCATTCGCCAGTTTGAGTCGGAATCGTTGCTTCGTAGATGTTAAAGCCTTTGGTGCGCGGCGTGAGGTCCATTTCGACCTTTTGGATTCCACCGTTTAATTTCACTTCCTGCACTGCCACGGTATCTTTTTGACCTCGGATTTGAATTGGAACGGTTCTTCCGCCGTACCCGGGTGATCGAATGGTCAGGGTTAAGCGAGTCGGCGCTTCGTTCGGGACCGCTCGCTTTACTTGAACATTCTCCAGGATGACATCCTGCATTTCGTTCGTCGTTCCCACCGTGACCGTATGAATTGGAATTCCCTTGCGCCGGTAAAGTTTTGCAATTCGTTCTGGAGTGCGATTCAGATTCTCGATTCCATCAGATAATAGGATAACACCCGTCAATGGATCTTCATTGGGCACCGACAGTAAATTCTCCAATGAATCCGAGAGTGCCGTCACCGATCCAGTTGGACTCGCTGAATCTACCGACGCAAGCGGAGCCAGGGTCTGATCGAAAGTGTAGGTCGAAAGTTTCATGCCTGCGGGTGCAAGAGGGATAACCCTTTTTGTCACCCACTCTTTGGCAGCGTTCAATCGATCTTTTGAAACGTCATGAATGCTCATGCTTCGTGAAGTATCCAGCACCACGGCCATCCTGGATTTTTGTTCGTGCTTGATCGTCTCCACCCATTGCGGATCGAGAAGACAAAGGACGACTGCAGCGATCGCGAGACAACGGAGCCCGATCAAAGCGAGTTTTAGCGGCGTCTTTGGTTTTCCTTTCGCGCTTCGATAGCTCCACCATAGCAGGGCGGCGATTATCACTGCGCCTCCGATCACCCATGCAGGGTTTGGTAAATAGGTAAATTGAATCATGCTTGCGATTATTGATCCATCATTGGCCCGGGTCTGCGCTCTGATGTGCGGCGGGGAAAGCAGCGTCTCGCCGTTTCGTCCAAGCCTTTGACACTTATGATGCTTTTAATTCTTCGAGTCAGCCGGCTTCTCGTCACGGGGTTATTTCAAAAGATATAGCGCCTCAAACGTCTACTCTTCGTGCGAAAGCTTTTTGAAATAATCTCCAATGGCAGCTTCGTACTGTTTTGGATAATCCTCTTTAGAAACATCCGCGAGTTCAGGCCGGTTGTTTAAAATTCGCTCCAAAAGTGCAATCGCAGAATCCAAAGAATTTCCGCTTTCGGCGCCTTTCGTTCCAGCTTTCTGCATGTCTCCCTTTTTAGCGGCTTCGGCTGCTTCACCCATTTTGGCCGCCGCGTCTCCCATTTTTTTCGCCACGCCATGCCCGAGTCGGGCGTCCTTGCCGGCCATTCGCGCGAGTTTGTCTGCCAGCGCTTTGGCTTCTTTGCTCAAGCCGTTTTCTTTCTCAGCGAGCTTTTGTCCTTCTTTTCCTTCTTTCCCTTCCGCTCCGTTTTTTTGATCATCATTTTTGGCAATATCTTTGGATTCCTTCGGTGCGTCGGTTTTCGCATTGCCTGGTTTCGCTTCCTTTCCGGATCGGTCCAGTTTCGTTTCACCGGGGGCGGGACTGTTTCCTGAATTTTGCGAACCGATCGTCAACCCGGCCTGCGCCTGTTGCAGTGCCTTGGCGTCCTGCAATGCCTGTGCCACTTCTTTATTGTCGGGCTCTTCCTTCTTCTTTTACTTGATCGCTTCGAGCACAACTTTAAGGGTCGGACTCGGATTATTCGTGGACTGCTGAGCAACCGGTGGTGGCACGGTCGGCAAGTCCTTCAATTCGGGCATCAGCGCAAGAGTGTGGTAAAGTTTTCCGAGGGCGCTTTCTTCGGGAGGCAGGGAGTTTGAACGTTCGCTTTTTTCCAGTGAATTCTGGGCCTTTTTCATATCACCTACTGCAGATTCCAATTCCGCGATCGCCTGCGCCGGGGCGCCGTTTTGTGACATAGCCTTGATGTAGATCTCACCAAAATCCTGGGCGTCCTTTTGCCGTTTGGCCAAATCCTGGAACGCAGTTGCCGGCGCCTTGGCCGCCAGGGCGGAAGTGTCCGAGACAATTTGCTTTTGGATTACAAGCAGGTTCACTTTTTGGCCCGGTTTCGGCATTTTGCACGATCCTCCGGGCTCATCGGTTATCTCAATGAAAAATACGTCCGATTTTC
>JAQGOX010000800.1 GCA_028293365.1 Verrucomicrobiales bacterium
CCGAAATTACGAGGACCCATATGGAGGTTCGAGGAATCGGTATCGTTAACGTTGCAGCGATGTTTGGTGTTAAGAGCATTCGACGCGAAAAGAAAGTGGATTTGATCGTGGCATTGCGATCCTGGGAAGAGGTGCCTGATGTCGACCGGTTGGGGATGGACGAAGAATTTGTAAACATTTTGGGAGTCGGTATTCCTCAAATCACGATTCCAGTCCGTCCTGGCCGGGATTTGGCGCGTTTGATTGAGGTCGCGGCTTTTCAAACCAAGCTGAAAGCATCCGGTTATAATCCAGCAAAAGAGTTGAATGATCGCCTCATTGCCAAGATGGCGCAAACAAATCATTGAGTGCCTGCGAAAAACAATTGGAAAAAAACGGTCTTTTCACTGAGTATTGGAATAACTAATGAGCGCTGCGCGAAAAGTAACGGAAAACGCCGGACCGATAACCCGCGAACTGATTGTTCTAAACAAGTTGGGGGTGCACGCCCGTCCAGCGGCGTTGTTCGTCAAAATCGCGAACCGGTTCTCGTGCGATATCTTCGTCGAAAAGGACGGGGAAACTGTGAACGGCAAGAGTATTATGGGATTAATGATGCTGGCTGCGGGGCCTGGCTGTAAATTGCAGGTTCATGCATCTGGCTCGGATGCGCCGGAAGCGCTCAATGAGATTGAGGCGCTGATCCGGCGGAAATTTGACGAAACCTGATCGGTTTCCGACGTGGCTAGTACGTTGGCCGGGGAAGCGTATGCCATGATTGTACGTTCCCGCCCACGATCACAATCTCCGCCCGAACGTAGTCTCGCGGATTATAGTCGGAAGTAAGATAGCGTTCAAGTTGCAGATCCGGTCCGCCGACGGTTGTTTCCCGGTACGCCCAGTAACGGTTTTCCTGCAACCAGGTTCCGTAATAGCGCCAAATCGTTGCGTGGCCACGTTGATCTTCGGATTCGAGAGTCTCTGATGGTGGACCCCAGGCGATATAGACCGCATCCGCGCTCATGCCGACCTTGATTTGCCCATCATCAACGAGCTTTTGTTGTTCGGGGGAGAGCGCTTGATACGCGCTCATTTTTTCGGCCTTTCGCGTAGCAACGGTTGAATGGGCGCATCCCGTGGCAGCGATTAAGCTGACCAAAAGAAGCGTCAATGCAGCGCTGTATCGGCCGCACAAGATCCTCAATGAATGTATAGTCTCGTGCAGCGTCTGATTGAAGCGCAATAATGGCATTGAACCAATGTACGACGCCCAGTAAAGTGAAGCAATTATGAACGCAGCGACGAATTCGAGCCCTTCAGGCATGACCTGGTTGATTTTTTCTTTCCTGACCGTTTTCTCATGGGGGGTTTATGGTGCATTTCTCCACACTGGGCAGATGGCGATGGCGGATCCGGTGAACGGGCGTTACAAGGCATTTTTATATGTTGGTTTCGCGTACTTTCTCACGGCGGTCCTGGCACCCCTCGCAGTGTTGATCGTTAACGGGGCAGGTTGGTCATTTTGGACATATCCCGGTAAGGGTATGGCCTGGTCATTGATCGCGGGTATTGTCGGTGCCATCGGTGCTTTCGGCGTGTTACTCGCATTTGGTGCGGGCGGAAAACCTGCGGTCGTTATGTCCATCGTTTTTGCGGGGGCGCCAATCGTGAGCGCATTTTATACACTTTGGCAGCACCCTCCGGCAGGCGGCTGGGGCTCGATCGCACCGCAATTCTATCTGGGGCTGGTCCTCGCGGCGGCCGGTGGATGCCTCGTTACCTTTTACAAGCCCGGCGCGCCCGCGCCCAAAGCGCCAATTAAAGCCGCTCAAGTTTCCGCCATCAGCGCTAAACCTTAATCGATCCCGAGCTCTTGCATCATCATGGCCGAAGCTCCAACACCTTCCGCCATTGAAGAGCGACAATTGGACAAGCTGCGCAAATTACTGCGCGCTGTTCATACCTCGAACCGCTTTTACCAGGAGAAGTTTCGTGGAATTGAAACGGAAATTGAATCGCTCGCGGATTTTACAAGCCGGATTCCGTTCACTGCGAAATCTGACCTTGTGGCCGATCAGGCCACCGCTCCGCCGTTTGGCAACAACCTGACATTTCCGCTGGACCATTACAGTCGGTTTCATCAGACCAGCGGGTCCAAAGGAACTCCCTTGCGCTGGCTGGACACAGAACAGAACTGGCGAGCCATGTTGCAGCATTGGACAGTGATATTCGACGCCGCGAATGTCGGCGCAACCGACCGTATCTGTTTCGCTTTTTCATTCGGGCCATTTATTGGTTTTTGGCTGGCGTTTGAAGCTGCCTGCAAACTGGGCGCATTATGTATTCCAGGAGGAGGTTTAAGCAGCAAAGCGCGTCTTCGCCTTATTTTGGAAAACGAGGTTACGGTCCTCTGCTGCACTCCGACGTATGCCTTGCGCTTGAGAGAGGTCGCGGATCAGGAGGCCATCGATTTGTCCCAGAGCAAGCTTCGCCTGATTATTGTTGCTGGGGAGCCGGGAGGAAGCGTTCCTGCTACGCGTCAACGGATTGAAGCCTCCTGGCCGGGCGCTCGAGTATTCGATCACCATGGCATGACGGAGGTCGGGCCGGTGACTTACGAATGCCCTCGCCAGCCCGGACTGCTGCATCTAATCGAAACCGCATTTTTTGCTGAGGTAATAGATCCTCAGAGTGGCGCGACTAAACCAGAAGGCGAAGAGGGGGAACTGGTGCTGACGACTTTGGACAGAATCGGTTCGCCGCTCATTCGGTATCGTACCGGCGACCTCGCGCGCTCGCGACGTTTCACACCGTGTACCTGCGGTCGTTATGACCTTTTACTGGAAGGCGGTATTTTGGGTCGGACTGACGATATGCTGGTGATTCGAGGGGTTAATGTTTATCCGAGCGCCATTGAGGAAATTGTCAATTCCACGGGAGAAATCGCGGAATATCGCGTGCATGTTTTTCGAGGCAAACCGCTAAACGAACTGTCTATTTTAATCGAACCAATGGGTGACTGTAAGGATCCTTCGGTGGCCGCCGCGCGGCTGGCAGATTTGTTTCACTCGAAGCTGGCATTACGTATTCCCGTGACGGTCGCGTCCGAATCGCTTCCGCGTTTCGAAATGAAAGCGCAGCGTTGGGTTACAATGGATTGAACCTTGTTTGGCAAATTACAATAAACGTGGAGGCGCTGAAGCCGCAGCCAAAGAGTTTCTCAAATCCTGGATTCTTGATTCGGACCGATAAATCATGCACCGTTCATGTATGGCTACGACGTCCACGACGATTACCATTAGCACGGAAGCGTACAAATTACTGAAACGGCTTAAAGATCCGGGTCATAGTTTTTCAGATGTTATTTTGGAATACGTTCGTCCGCCTGCGCGAACTTGCGGCGAACTTCTGGAACGCCTCGAATTTATTGAAGCACCGATCATCGATCGTGAAGCTATGAAGGAGATGCGAACGAGCCGGGGCCGCCGTTCAAGCCGAAAGGCAAGAGGTGCTCGTTGACACAACGTTCCTGATTGACCTGGCTGATGAGGTCGATGCTGGACTGGCCGGGCCTGCAAAACGCTGGCTCGCGCGCCATCGTTCTCAATCACTCTGGACAACTGTCATTAGTTTAGGCGAATTGGCCGCTGGGCTGCGGGATAATAATGCCGCACGGGTATTCCTTTCCAGTTATCGCGTTGCTCGCCTGGTTCCTGAAATTGCGTATGAAGCTGCTGCAATTGATCGGGAATTAATTCGGCGCGGAGGCCGGCTCGGAGAGAATGATAACTGGATTGCAGGCTTTGCGAGATATTATGGTGAGCCGCTGGTGAGTAACGACGAAGCCTTCGACCGGGTTGCTGGGATCCGTCGAATCCCTTACTGATTCTGCGCCATACCACTGAACAATACCTCCTCCGAAATGCCCCGCAGGGCGTTAAATTTGCCAGAGCCTCGGCATCCGCTGAATTTTTCCATTGCTCGAACAGTCTGTTGCTGAGAAACATTGCATATGACCAAGAGCTTCCTTTTTGCGGCTGCCATTGTGGCGGCCAACCTAAACGTGCGTGCTGCAGATCATCTGTTGCATACATTCAAGAAAATCCAGCTTAGCGATGCGTTTTGGGGGGACGGCGCCAATTTCGGAGATTTTAATCACGACGGCCAGAATGATATTGTTTCAGGCCCCTATTGGTACGAAGCGCCTGATTTCAAAAAACGGCATGAGTACATGCCGGCAGACGCCACCTTCAAACGTAAAAACGTCAGTGGCGCAGAGGAGGCAGTACCGGGCTTCGATCCACTCGGGTATTCGAAGAATTTTTTTGCATTCACTTACGATTTCAACAAGGACGGCTGGACCGATATTCTAATTCTCGGGTTTCCGGGCGAAGACACCTCATGGTACGAAAATCCCAAAGGCAAGGACGGTCATTGGGTGCGGCACAAGGTTCTTGACGTCACCGACAATGAATCACCTACGTTCGCTGACATCACAGGGGATGGCAAACCGGAGGTGATCTGCAATTCCGGAGGTTACTTTGGCTATGCCGAGCCTGACTGGAACGACGCGGCCAAACCGTGGACCTTTCATCCGATCACGCCGAAGGGTGGTTGGCAACGGTTCACGCACGGAATGGGCATCGGGGATGTCAACGGTGATGGCCGGATGGATTTGCTCGAAAAAGATGGCTGGTGGGAACAACCGAGTTCGTTGAAAGGCGATCCAGCCTGGACAAAACATGCGGTCAATTTCGGAACCGGAGGTTCTCATATGTATGCCTACGACGTGGATGGAGATGGCGATAACGATGTCATCACCAGCCTCGCGGCCCATGGCTACGGCCTGGCCTGGTACGAAAACGTCAAAGATGTGAATGGAGAAATTACGTTCAAACAACACGTCATAATGGATAAGGAACCAAAGGATAACAAATATGGCGTCGCGTTCTCCCAACTCCATGCCATCGATCTGATCGACATGGATGGCGACGGTGTCAAAGACCTCGTTACTGGCAAACGTTTTTGGGCTCATGGTCCTCACGGAGACGCCGATCCTGCCGCTCCTGCGGTTCTTTATTGGTTCAAGCTCGTCCACGACAAAAACCACAACGTGGACTTTGTGCCTCATATGATTGATGACAACTCGGGGATTGGAACACAGGTTGTTGCGGGCAATATCAATAAAGATAAATGGCCCGATGTCGTGGTGGGAAATAAGAAAGGTACATTCGTCTTTATGCACGAAGTGAAAAAGGCGGCCCGCGCTGAATGGGATGCGGCACAACCCAAGCCGGTTTCCGAAACGAAGTAGCCCGCTGCCTCAATGAAATCGATTCTGACCTGGTTTTGCGCGTTAGGCGCAGCTCTAACATTACACGCGGCTGATTCTGATTCAGGAGTGCTCCCGAAAGATAGTGGCGGTCGCACTTTAAATTTTGATTTTGAGGACGGAACGTTGCGCGACTGGAAGGCAACGGGCAATGCATTCGAGAAACAGCCGGTCCGAGGCGATACCGTTTCGCGGCGCCGGGGTGATATGAAAAGTAGTCACCACGGTGATTACTGGATCGGAACCTACGAGGTCAGTGGCGATGACGTTCAGGGAACGCTGACGTCGGTGCCATTCAAGGTGGCCGCTCCCTACTGCAGTTTTCTAGTTGCTGGAGGTTCAGCCTCCGCCACCCGTGTTGAATTGGTGCGTGAGGACTCTCAGGAACCTTTCTTCAAGGTTTCCGGTACGGAAAGTGAAACTCTGCGCCCTGTCGTCGTCGATCTAAAGGCTCAACAGGGCAAGTCGATTTTTATTCGAATCGTAGATCAGGCGGTTGGTGGCTGGTCCCATATTAACTTCGACAATTTCCGCTTTCACGATTCCAAGCCGAACTTTTCGGATGTCCTGGACCCTCAGAAAATCGCTTCTGAGATTCCTCCCGCGGATACCGTTAAGTTCGCAGGCTTGTCACCGGAAGATGCCGCGAAGGAAGCATCCCTGCCACCCGGATTCAGTATGAAGCTTTTCGCTGGAGAGCCGGACATTCGGCAGCCAATCGCATTTGCTCTCGATGCTCGCGGCCGAATTTGGGTTGCCGAGGCTTATACCTATCCCCGTCGCGCCCCTGAAGGGCAGGGGAAGGATCGAATCTTGATTTTCGAGGATACCAACGGCGATGGGAAATTCGATAAACGAACGGTTTTTATCGAACATCTGAACCTGGTGAGCGGGCTGGCTGTGGGTTTCGGTGGTGTATGGGTGGGAGCGTCACCGCAATTTCTTTTCATTCCGGATCGTAATCATGACGATGTCCCGGATGGACCTCCCGAAGTGGTTTTCGACGGCTGGGCCTACCAGGATACGCACGAGACCCTCAATACTTTCACTTGGGGACCCGACGGCTGGCTTTATGGATGTCACGGGGTCTTCACGCAATCCAATGTCGGCAAACCCGGTGCTCCTGATTCAGAGCGCACGCGATTAAACGCGGGCGTGTGGCGATTCCAACCGCAGACTCGCAAATTTGAACTTTTCGCGGAAGGGACAAGTAATCCGTGGGGCATTGATTTCGACAAATACGGCCAATGCCAGATCGAAGCGTGCGTCATTCCGCACTTCTTTCATATGATTCAAGGCGGCCGCTTCGAACGCCAGGCCGGGCAGCATTTCAATCCCAACGTTTACGACGATATCAAAACGATCGCCGATCATCTCCATTACGCCGGCAGTAAAGGTCCTCATGCTGGCAATGGCCGTTCCGATGCCGCGGGTGGCGGTCACGCACACGCGGGAATGCTCATTTATCAGGGCGATAGCTGGCCTGCGGAGTATCAGGGCAAGGCGTTCATGAATAACATTCACGGACAACGGCTCAACATGGATATTCTCGAGCATAAGGGCTCCGGATTTGTGGCGCATCACGGCAAGGATTTTGTGAACTTTAATGATAGCTGGTCGCAAATTCTGAATATGCTTTCTGATCAGGATGGCTCGGTTTACATGATCGATTGGTACGACAAAAATCAGTGCCATCATAACAATGTGGAAGGTCACGACCGGACCAATGGCCGCATCTTTAAACTGGTTTATAACGATCATCCCGGAACTCAGGTTGACCTTGAAAAATTGTCGAGCGAGGAATTGGTCAAGCTTGCCCTTCACCCGAATGAATGGCATGTACGGAATGCTCGCCGTATCCTCCAGGAGCGTGGTCCCAACCCCGGTTTGCACCGGATGATTTCCGACCTGATCTCGAAGCAGAGCGACGACGCCAAACGGTTGCGTCTCCTTTGGACGTTGCATGCCATCGGCGGACTCACACAGGAAAAAGGTTTATCGTTGCTGGACGATAAGAGCGAATACGTTCGCGCCTGGACCATTCAGCTACTGGCGGAAGGAAAGGATCTTTCAGATCCATTACTCAAAAAATTTGCAAAACTGGCCAAGAGTGATCCCTCGCCTGTGGTTCGGCTTTATTTAGCATCCGCCATGCAGCGAACACCCGTTGAAAGGCGCTGGGAAGTCGTAACGGCTCTGTTAAATCACGGTGAAGATTCCGGAGACCACAATCTCCCGCTGATGTATTGGTATGCGGCGGAACCTTGCGTTGCTTCAAATGTGGCGCGCGGAAGTCAATTGCTCGCTCATTCCAAAATCCCTCTGGTGCGAGAGTACATTGCTCGACGCATGGTGGTGGCAAGTCGCAGTTTGGCCGGGAAATAATAACATCGAGATGAGATACCAAATTATTGCCGTCGCTTTGGCAGGTTCAATCACGTTCGCTGCTTCGCATCATAGTTCCCAGGGAAATTCCAATCAGGATGGACTCGCAGCCGTAGTCGAGGTTTTGAGCAAAACCAAAGACTCCCAACTGGAACTCGATGTGCTCAAGGGTATCCGCGATGCGTTAAAAGGGCGTCGCAGTGTTCCCATGCCCGCGGGCTGGGATTCGATTGAAGAAAAGCTCTCGTCGAGTTCAAATCGCGAAGTCAAGGCGCTATCCCAATCGCTTTCGTTGACTTTTGGGAGTACCCGCGCTTTGAATGATTTGCGGAAGGTTGCCCAGGACAAAAGTGCCGAGGCTGGGCTTCGCCGCTCCGCTGTCGAATCGTTATTGAGCATCAAGGACACGGGTCTCCCACCGATATTGCAAGGCCTGCTCTCCGAGCCCGGCCTTCGGTCAATCGCGTTGCGCGGTCTCGCTCTTTATGATGACGCAAAGACACCTTCAGAAGTTCTCGCTGTTTACCATCAGTTCAATACCGGTGAAAAACGAGACGCTCTGGCAACGCTGACTTCGCGGCCCGCTTACGCGAGGCCACTCCTCCAGGGTATCGAGGATAAAGTTGTAAAGCCAACCGATCTGACGGCAGAGCTGGTCCGCCAGCTTCGTTCCCTGAAAAACCCGGAAATCAACCAGCAGATTGAGAAAGTCTGGGGCGCATTCCATGAAACCACGGCAGATAAAAAAGCCGAGATTGATCGCTACAAGAAGATCTATTCGGCTGGCGGTTCCACACCGGGCAATGCCTCACGCGGTCGGGCGATCTTCACGAAAACTTGTCAGCAGTGCCATACCCTGTTTGACGTCGGAGGAAAAGTTGGGCCTGATCTGACCGGCTCCAACCGCGCTGACCTCGATTATATTTTTCAAAACATTGTCGATCCCAACGCGGTCATTCCAAATGATTATAGAACCTCAACCGTTGAGCTAAAAGACGAACGGGTTATTACGGGGATTATTCGCCAGCAGGATGAGAAATCGATTTCGATTATTACCGCCAACGAATCGCTGGTGCTGCCCCGAAACGAGATCAAATCCGTTCAACAAGGCGAAATCTCGATGATGCCTGAAGGATTGCTCGCGCAATTGGCCGAGCAGGAAGTTCGCGATCTTGTCTATTACCTCGGTCGACCGGGACAAGTACCATTGCCTGTGGATTCGAAATAGGTTGTTATTCACTCGTGATTACAGGGGGCAATCCTTAGTCACGAGCGCCTTAAGCTGGTCAGTGCAGATGCCCTGGCCCTGGTTGAAACCCATTTTCGCAGGTTACCGACCTCCGTCTGGGGACAGAGTAAGGGCCTCGTTGGAGGTCCAGAATAATTTCACTTCATCCTCCCGCGATTGCCCCGATCACCATGAAAGGTTCCACGCCCTTAACTACTGCTTCCGGAAGAGGCGTTTCCGGTGGATCGAGCGACAGATCTTCTTTGCACGCGAAGTAGCGGATGAAGGGTCGGCGTTTCAGGGTTCCGTGATCTCGAATCGTTCCGCGCAACACCGGATACCGCGCCTCAAGGGCGCCGAGGGTCGCTCCGATCGTGATTGGATCGGCGACTTCAACCAGCGCTTCTCCTTCGAGACGCGTTAGAGTCCGCAAATGATAGGGGAGTACGATTCGGATCACGGCAGAGTCTGCACTTCCACCGACAGCACTGCCGGTAAATCTCGAACAATCGGGCTCCAGGTATTGCCGCTATCGGGTGAACCGTAAACCTGACCGCCGGTCGTCCCAAAATAGACGCCGCATGGTTGCAGGGTATCGACAGCCATCGCATCGCGCAGCACGTTTACGTAGCAGTCCTTTTGCGGCAGACCATTTGTGAGGCCTTCCCATTCAGTGCCTCCGGTTCGGCTGCGATAAACCCGCAATTTGCCGTCGGGCGGGAAATGCTCGGAATCACTCTTGATCGGCACTACGTAAATAGTCTCCGGTTCATGAGCATGCACATCAATCGGAAAGCCGAAATCCGATGGTAAATTCCCACTCACTTCCCGCCATTGATCGCCGGAGTCATCGGTACGCAGGACGTCCCAATGCTTTTGCATGAAAAGAACGTCCGGACGCGATGGGTGAAGCGCAATTCGATGCACGCAGTGACCCACTTCGGCATCGGGATCGGGTAATTCGTAATTGGAACGAAGTCCCCGGTTGATCGGTTTCCAGGTTTTTCCTGCGTCGTCAGTCCGGAATGCGCCGGCCGCCGAGATGGCGATGTAAATTCGATTAGGATTCTTAGGGTCTAGCAGAATCGTATGCACTGCCATGCCTCCCGCCCCCGGTTGCCATAAATGACCTTTCGCACTCCGCAGGCTCGACATTTCCTTCCAGCTCTTGCCACCATCCGTGGTTTTGAAAATCGCCGCATCTTCAACTCCCGCATAGACGGTGTCCGGATCGGTCAAAGAGGGCTCCAGATGCCAGACCCGCTTGAATTCCCAGGGATGCTGCGTGCCGTCATACCATTTATGGGTTCCGACCTCTCCTTCATAAACAAATTTGTTGCTGACGCCGCGGGGGAATTCACCCGGCGCCGGCAATGCCGAACCATCGGGCGTTGCCCAGGTTTCCCCGCCATCATCGGAGCGCTGGATGACCTGGCCGAACCAGCCGCTCGATTGCGACGCATAGATTCGATTCGGTTCAACCGGTGAGCCTTTAAGATGGTACATTTCCCATCCTGCAAAATGTGGACCGCTGACTTTCCACTCTTTGCGGGTTCCATCGGCGCTTAAAATAAACGCCCCTTTTTTTGTGCCAACCAGGACTCGAACTCTGCTCATAGTTTATCCCCGTATGATAGTTTTTGTTTAATTCCAATAATGCGACGAATGATTCAGCGATTGAAGGACAAATTTTTCAAAGATTTTTTTAATTCAGCGAATTAACAA
>JAQGOX010000826.1 GCA_028293365.1 Verrucomicrobiales bacterium
TGTCCACCTTCTGAATGATCTCTTTCACGATGGCAAGATTTTCAGGACTGGCGGAGACCATGAGGGTATTGCTTCGGGGATCGACACTGACTGCCAGAGCGTCACGGCCCGCGCCGGCGCCTTTACCAGAAGCAAATTGTGCCCCGGGACGATACAGCCCCTGACTCACAAGTGATTTCAGGATTGAGGCTACTCGTTGAGCATCCGCGTATTGCAGGGTAAAGATCTGGAGCAGTCCGCCCGCTATGGTGGGTTCAACATCTATTTTTTCGAGCAATTCCTGAATATGTTCGAGATTCTCCTTGCTCGCGCTGATGATCAACGCGTTGTTGATTGAATCCGGTTCCACTTTGATCTGTTCGGCAGGGTTCGCGGTTTCTCCGGGGAGCGTTTGTCCGCGCTGGCGGGCCGCAAAAATCGTTTCAAGCATCGTAGCCACGCGAGCAGCATCATTGTGCTTAAGTAGCAGAACGCTCAGGGTCAAAGCTGGGTTTTCCATTTTATGATCCAGCTTCTTGAGCAGGTCATCAATGATCGCATTGTCGTCCATGTTTGCAGCCACCAACAGGCTGTTGCTTCGGGGGTCCGGCAGAATGATCGGCTTGTCCCGTTTGACATCGGGAGTGCGGGCGGCCGCATAACGCGCCGTAAATAAAGATGTAAGGGTCGAAGCGATTACGCGCGAATCAGCGTGATCCAGCGGGACCAACCGAATCCGTCCACTTACCGCCGGACTCGCATTGTCCAACTGCTTTGCGAGGCTTTCCGCCAACTCGAAGCTGTCTTTGCTGCCACCAATGAGCAGGCTGTTGCTCCGCTCGTCAGCGATAACGATCACTTTCAAACTGTCAGCCTGGCCGCGGTTAAGCGCTGCCTGTTGTGTGACGCGAGCATCCAACATCTTTTGCAAAGTCGCGGCCACTTGTTGCGCATCGGAATGCTCGAGAGGGAAAATATGGATATCCCGCAATTCGAAAGGAAGTTTCTGGTCGAGTTGCTGCAACAACGCTTCAATCATCGCGAATGCCTTGCTATTGCCTGCGACGACCAGCGAACTGGTTCGGGCATCCTCTGAAATGATCGGTTTATCCTCGGTGCGCAAATTCGCTGAGCGGGGACCGGTGTAGAGGTCATTCAGGATCTTCATGATTGCCACGGGATCGGCGTGGTTCAGTGGATAAACACGAACGGTTTCCAGACCGGAAGCAGCCGGAATATCGAGTTGCTCCAGCACGTCCTCAATCAACGGCAACGTGTCCGCGCGTGCCGAAACGACGAGCGTGTTCGATAGATCATCGGCTTGTATAACGAGCGCCGAACGTGCGCTCGATTCGGTGCTGGTTTTTGGATTAGCCGGATCGCGAAGCGTTCGGAGCCGGGTAACCTGCGCGCTTAACCCAGCCGTTCCCGGAACGGCGGGTCCTTCGGCGAAGACCGACTGAAGCAGCGGTGCGACCCGAGTTGCGGAAGCATGTTTCAAGCGGAATAATTTCACCTCCGTCAAAAAGCGTTCGACTTTTTGATCGAGGTCTTTGATTACCCGCAACGCCAGATCGAGCGACTCCTGGCGTCCGCTCAATATTAAAGTGTTCGAACGTTGATCGACGGAAACACTAAAAGGATGTTCGATGCCTTTGCCGGACCCTCCTTCAAGCTCCGCTTTGCCGCCCGGACCGGCCGCGAGTTTCTGCCCTTGCGCAAAAATCGTGGTCAAAGTCTGCGCCGCAGTGGTCGCATCCGCATGTTCCAGTGGCACAAGCTTGATTTCCACTCCGTCGGTCAAAGCAGCTGTATCAAGCATTTCCACGACCGCAGCCAATGCTTTCAAATTTTCCGAAGTCGAAGTCAGGATCAAACGGTTACCGCTTTCCCCTCCCCCTTCAGCTTGCGCGGAAATCTTGATTGGCTTCGAAAGGTCCAGGGAAACCGATTCACCTTTTTCATTTTGAACCTTCAACCGCCGAACTTCTTCCTGAAGCCCTCGATTCTCCGGAGTGAGTTCGCCCGAGCCACCGAGACGAACCAGATTTTGTAAAACCTGTGAAAGTTGCGTCGCGGTGCTGTGACGCAGAGGAATAATCAGGACCTCGGCCTCGGCAGTCTTCGCGGGGGTGTCCAGAGAAACGATCATCTTTTGCACCTGGTCAATGATGTCTGGCCGGGCAACCACGAGCAGTCCGCGCGATCTCGGGTCAGGCATGATGGACGCTTGTTCGCCGGGATGGGTCGCATTGAGTTGCGTCACCATCTGCTGCACCAAAGGCAGCATGCGAAACGGAGAGGCATTGGTCAGAGGAATCACTCTAAAATCGACCTGGGCGATCTCACCTGCCATATCAAGCTGCTTGATGATCGACTCAAGTAGTGCGAAGTCAGTGGGGCGCGCGCGAACAACAATACCACGGGTCCTTGGTTCAGGAACAACGGTAATGCGGGGCTTCTCCTGGCGAACAACGGTTCGTTGATTTCCTCCAGGCTGAACCTGAATTGGTTCAGGCTTGAGCAAATCTCCGAGCATACGCGCCACAACCACCGGATCTGCGTGTTTCAGGGAGAAGACGCGAAACTCGGCTTCGTTCCCATAAAACGAAAACGAGAGATCACTAATCAAGCGATCAATGTTATCCAGTTCCGGTCCCGGGCCGGATAGGATCAGTGAGTTCGATTCTTTATCAACCGCGATTACAACTTCGACGGGCTGCCCTGGTTCCTGAATTGGCTGAGCTACCGGTGCATTCGTCACTGCCTGTGTGCTATTCGTTGCATTGACGGGCGGAGGAACTTTCTCGACCAACCGAAGCCGCGCACTCGACATTTGCGGATAAATGTTCTGCAACATGCGCGCCATTTGCTCGACACCAACACTTTCGATGCTGCGGAGCCGAACCTGAATGCTCGAGTCTTTGGAGGAATCATCCAGACGCGAAATCAAATCCTGGATTTGTTTCATATCTCCGCGCTTCGCAATAACGGTAATTGAATTGTTCGACGCATCCGACTCGATCACCGGACGATCCCCGCGATCGCGATCGGCAAAAATCGATTCCACTTTTGAAACCACGTCGTAGGCTTTGGCTTTGCGCAGCCAGACAAATTGCACGTCGCGGTCGGAACGTTCCGGCGATTTATCAAGCGTCGGCAGAAGTTTTTCCACAGCTTTGAAATGAGCCGCACTTCCGGAAATGATCAGTGAGTTCGATCGGGGATTGACCGAGACGCTGGAAGGAGCCGCGCGTCCGGTTTCTATGCGCAGTTGGCGGCTAACGTTTTGCAGTATTTGCTCGAGCACGCTCGAAACTTCTTTGGCTTCGCCATTTTCGAGTTTATAAATGCGAATTTCGACTTCGCCGCCGCTGCTCTCATTATCCAGTTCGGTGATGATCTTCATCACCTCTTCTACCGGTTCTTTCGGTCCATGTATCAACAGACTATTGGCGCCGTTCACCGGAGTGATTTTCACCCGTCGCGCTACAGATTGGCGATCGCGCGCCGATAGCGACTGACTCACCGCCTGAGCGAGATCTTCGGCGCGTCCCTTTTTCAGTTTGACGGTTTGAGTGACATCCTGTGGATCAGGTTGCGTGTCGAGTGTTTTGACCAGTTCGAGAACGCGTGTCAGAACCTGTTCGGGACCATCGAGAACCA
Organism: Verrucomicrobiales bacterium; assembly: GCA_028293365.1. Taxonomy (GTDB): domain Bacteria; phylum Verrucomicrobiota; class Verrucomicrobiia; order Limisphaerales; family SXQI01; genus JAQGOX01. The sequence goes on from JAQGOX010000826.1 coordinate 3,646, forward strand.
CCGTGTGGTCATCAGCAAGAGCGCTCACGACGAGACGTTCTCCCGGTTCGAGGCTCGCAATTTGCGGCGCGAAGAGCTGGCTCAGCATTGAGGAAATCGCCGCGGCTGAATTGTTTTGCACGGGAACAACTCGAAGCTGCCGCCCCGCTCCGGCGCCGCCCTCCTGCAATTGCTTGACGATCTCCTCGATCGTTTTGAGTTGCGATTCGCTCGCGGTAATGATCAAACGACTGCTTTCCTCATCCCCGATAATCAGCGCGTCCGGATTACCTCCGGTGGCCTGGCCTTTGATCTGGTCCTTGTAAAGTTTCTCCAGACGCGTTGCAAATTCGCGGGCGCTCCCGGTTTTGAGCGGGATGATGCGCATCTGTCGCGCCTCTCCACCCGTTACCGCGTCCATTTGTTCGACGATGACACTCACTGTCTGCAAATCCTTGGGTTCTCCATTAGCAACAACCAGGTTATTGAGCGTATCGGCACCGACGCTGACTCGGGGGATTTTTTGCCCATATTGTGAAATCTGGACAAGCGCCGTGGATAATACAGAGGCGACTTGCTCTGCATTTGCATGTTTCAGTTTGAAAACCCTCGCACTGCCGGCCTTGGATGTAACCTGGTCAAGTTTATTGACGATTTGTTCGACCCGAGCCAGTTCATTGGTGCTGCCCGTGATGATCAATCGATTAGCATTCGCATCCGGCAATATTCTGACCTGCGTTGCCGCTGGGATAGCCCCACCCTTAAGCTCCTCCTGATAGAGAGCGCGAACGGTCGCAGCAAGTTCCACGGCGGTGCTGCTCTTCAATTCATACACTCGAGTCTCACGCGGCTCAGCGTTGGTGGAGGGCGCTGTCACCTGGCTGATGATCGCGGCGATTTCGGCCAAATGATTCGTCCGACCGGTGATGACGAACCGGGAATTCTTCGTATCCGGCAGAATCTGTGCATCGGCCGGATCGGCGGCATCCTTCGATTTCCAATGTTCCTGATAAAGCTGCTGGACCATCGGCATTAAACGCGCGACGTCGTCCGTTTGGGCAACCTCAATGATTTTAGTTTCGCGTGGAGCAGCAGAGGCCTGGGTGCCTTCGAGGTCTTTTGCAATTCGCTCGATCAGTTGGAGTTGTGGTTCGGTGCCCGCGACAATGAGCTGATTGCTTGAAGTATCATCCAAAATCAGGGGTTCAACGGTACCAAGTTCAGGCAGGCTCTTGGATTGATCATTATAAAGCTGCCGAACCTTTGCGCTCAATTCCGCGACGCGGCCTGTTTTAACCTGGAGCACTTTCATTTGGCGTGCAGCCTGAGTTCCGAGTGACGCATCTAACTGCTCGATAATGACAGATGCGCTTTGAAGCTCCTTCGGATCTCCAGTGGCGATGAGGGTACGTGTCGTGGAATCCATCACCACACTGACCCGCTTTTGAGGCCGGCCATACGCATCATAACGAACCAACGCGCTCGAAAGAATTTCTGAAATTTTTTCCGGATTCGCTGACTTGAGTTTAAATACCCGCGTGCTCGCGCTTTGAGCGCTTACTTTGTCGAGCTTGCGGATAATTTCCTCCACCTGTTCAACTTCGTTTGTGTCACCGGTAATAATAATTCGATTTGAAGAGGCATCGGGTAAAATGAGTGTATCCGGCGTCTGGCCTGCCAGGCGGGTTTTAGACTGCTCCATGTAAAGGGTGCGAACGGTTGTCGCCAATTCCATGGCGTTGGCCGTGCTCAAATCGAACACGCGCGTGTCCCGAGTTTCCGGCTTCGCCTTTCCGCCACCAAATTGCTGCACGATACTTTCGATCTGTTTGATATGCGCAGGTTTGCCGGTGACGATGAAGCGGCCGCCTTTGAGATCCGCCAAAATTTTTGCGTCAGCAGGATCAAGATCCGCCTTGTCTTTCCATTGATCCTGATAAAGCTGCTGGACCAACGGAAGCAATCTTTGCACGTCTGCAGAAGAACCAATTTCAATCGTGCGAGTCTCGCGTTCCGGCTGATTGGTACCGGCGTCGCTGCCTTGAACACGCGCCAGGATCTCCGCGATTGCAGGAAGCTGGTTCGTGCGAGCGGAGACAATCAATCTTCCCGATTTTCCATCAGTCACGAACTGAGCATCCGCCGGACCGGCTCCGGGCGCATTCGTTAATTGATCACGATAGAGTTGCTGCACAACCGGGAGGAAACGTTGGACCTCGGCCGCTTTGCCAAGCTCAAAAACCTTGGTTTCACGCGCGGATTGTTGGGCGGTATCCAATGTTTCAACAATCTGTTGAATGGCAGCGGATTGTTCTGCTGTCCCATAAACCGTAAAACCTTTCCCACTTGCGTCGGCGTAAATGGTCGCTGGCTTGATCGATTTGCCAGCCGACTGGTCCGCATAAATCTGAGTGACTTTGGGCAAGAGATCGCCCGCACTGCTGTTTTTCACAGCGATCGCGTGCAATTCACGCCCAGCCTGATCCGGCTTTGCATCCAATGCCTCAATCAAAATCGCGATCTGAGCAAGCAATGTCCCGGGCGCCAGCACAATCAATCTTTTACCCGCAGGTTCGGGTGTGATGCTTACCAGCGCCGGGGTGTTGCGCCCTGGATTCTGTGCTGCGAAAACCTTGGTGACCAACGCCGCCAGCGCATCCGGATCGGGTGATTTAACCGGGAAGATTTTCAGTTGCCGTTCGCGGCCGGTTTCACTGCTGTCTCCATCCAGTTTTTCAATCACGGAAGCGACATCCTGCAAGTCCGCGCGGGTTCCCGAGACAATCAATGCATTGGATTTGTCATCCGCGGTGACTGTGACACGCTTGATCGGATTGCCGCGACTATCGAATCGAACCATGGCTTGAGCAACGATTGGCGCAAGAATAGTCGCATCACCGCTGTTCAGTTTGAATACGCGAGCGCCCGGCGCCTGTTCCGGAGCGCGATCCAGCCGTTGAACCACATCGGCGATCTGTGATATTTCGTCCGCCGCACCAGTTACGATGATTCGGTTGCCGGTTGTGTCGGGAACAATTTTGGTCTGGCTGACATAATCAGGCCCATGCTGATCCTTCATCATTTCCGCGTACACATTGCTGACGATGGGAGTGATAGCGGTTGCGTCTGCCGATTTTAGTTCGAGAATGCGCATCTCGCGCGGCTGCATGTTCGGACGGGTATCGAGTTGCTGAACGATTTCGGACGCGGCCTGAACGACTCCAGTTTCGCCGCTGACGATCAGACTGTTGCTGCGTGCATCCAGCATCACTCGAATTTGCTGATGATCGTTATTTAGACTCTTCTCCAATAAACCTGAGAGGTCGCTCGCCGAGGCTGACTTGAGCCGGATAACACGGGTTTCTTCCTTGGCACCCGCTTTGCCTTCCGGATCGAGTTGACGAATGATCGTGGAAACACGGCTGATCTCCGGCTCAGAACCACTCACCATGATTTGATTGCCCTTGGGATCGGGAATCAAAGTGGCCGGTCCTCCCTGAGGTTCGAGTTGACCGCGCAACTGCTCTGCGTAGAGCTTTTGCACAAGAGGTGTCAGCTCGGTCGCCGATTTTGAGGAAAGCTGCACCATTCGGATATGCCGCGCCACACTCGAGGCCACATTCGCGTCGAATTGTTGGATGAACTTCGCAATCCGCTCCATATCCGCGGGAATTGCCATGGCCAAAACTTGCTTTCCGGTGGGATCGGTCATCAATTTCGGGGCGATCTGCGGATTGAGCTGCCGATTGCCGGTCGCTTCCATCAATTGCGTAACGAGCGGAATGATTTCAGCAGCGGTCTTGCTCGTGAGAGGAAAGGCCCGAACATCGCGTTTGATCTGTTCCGGGGCGATATCGACCACTTTGACGATTTGTTCCACTGCCAGGAGCTGATCAGCCGTGGCTGTCACCAACAGCCGATTGTTTTCCGAGTCCGCAGTGATCGAGGGCTTTGGAATGTCGGTGAATTTTTGATCATTCATCCGCTCATTCACGAGATCAGTGACGCTTTTCAGAACCACATCCACTTTCGTATTTTGCAAAGGCGGAATCTGGAGCCGGCGCTCGCGAGGAGATGTCTTGTCCACACGCAACTGCTTTACCAATTGTTCAATCTTCCCGAGATGATCCTCGGATGCGGTGACAATCAAACGGCCCCCTTCAAGATCGGTCAGAATCTTCGCGTGTGCCGTAGCGCCACTTCCATCACTCACCTGATTGCGATAAAGCTGTTCGACGAGAGGTTGCAACCGTTTCGCTTCGGCCGCCGAGCCCACGTCGATAAAACGCGTTTGCATCGGAGTCGGCTGGCTTGAGCCGGTTTCGAGCTGTGTGACAATATCGTTCGCAATCTGCAGGTCGCCCGGACTACCGCTCACGATCACACTTTGGCTGCCTGGATCGTAGCTGACACTGGCCGTGGTTTGAATTTGCCCTGTAAGCGTTCTGCGAGTCAGCGCCTGATTCAATATCGAAGTCAGGTTCGTCGCCTCCGCGGTTCTTGGGCGAAATACCTTCGTCAATTGAATGGTTTGCGACCGCATCGCCACATTCGTCAATCCGATCTGCCCGTGAATTGGTTTATCGACTCGATTGATCAACTGCTCGATCTGATCGAGTTGCCCGGGAATAGGTGCCGCAACGATCAATCGATTCTGGCCGGCGTCAGCTATTAAACGGGCTTTCGTGGCCGCGCTTGCCGCATTATCGTTCGGAGCCGCAACCCCTGGAATCGCCTGCCGTATAATTTGCGCCAGATCCTCAGCTTTGATGGTCTGCGGATAATAAATGCGAACATCACCGGCACCGCCTTCCTGTTGTTCGAATTTATTGATTAAATCTTCGGCCAACGCGATACGTTCACTGGGACCGAACAGGACCAGAGTTCTCGATGCGTCATCGTAAACAGAGGTGATGTAGTCATTCGGATCGGGAGGCAAAACATCGAGATTCTTCGTGTTTGAATTGAACTGGGTTCGCTTCGGCGCGGTGGCAATTCCAAAGGTTCTATTTAGCAAGTCCGATACGATCGCGCCTGACGCGTGAAGCAGAGTATAGGTCTTCATTTGCTTGTCCTGGGCCACCTCCGTATCGATCGTGGCAAGCAACGTGCGCATGCGCTGAATATTCTCCAACCGGTCAGTGATGATCAGGCCTCGTCCGTGAGAGAGCGGAGCGACTGAACCTGCATTTGAAAGCATTGGTGTAATGGAATCTGCCACTTCTTTTGCATCCATGTTTTTGATGTCCATCACCACGGTTACAACCTCGCCAGGCCGAACGTCTCCTGTGTGATCAATTCCGCGCATGATCCGGTGAGGCATTTGAGGCAATTCCTTGAACGGAACCAGTTGAAGATTGTTTCCTGTATCCACCAACATCAGGCCCTTCATCGAAAGAACGGTGTTCAACGTATCGAGGGCCTCCTGATAGGTGTAGGGGTTGGGATCATTGTAAGTCAGCGTCCCTTGGATATTGGTGTTGCTGATCAACGGCTTGCCCGCCATTTGCGCAAAGCGCTCCACCACGTCCCCATAAGGAATCCCGTCGAATTGAAACCGGATATTTCGAGGGTTCTTTTCAACGGCTTTAGGCGCTGGCGCATTAGTGGCCGTGCTGGGAAGAGCCGCGGCTGCAGGACCGTTTGTGGTCTGGCAAAACGCTGGCGTCGCCAGGAATGTGGCGGCGATTAACGATAACAAAATCAAGGTTCGCATTAGGCTTGGTTTAATACTGTACAAATCTGATAACGGACTATCCGAAAGAGCCCTCTTCGATTCGAACTTAAAACCAGGGTATTTATTCATAATCATTGCCTCGATACCAGCCCTGCCGGAAGCTCGGCGGCCGCTAATTTTCGTTTTTCCGCAAGGGTATTCCCTCGTTCTATCGCCCAATAATCGTGCCCGATCTGTAAAATGACTCGACTGAAAGATTGCAGCGGTTCTTTCCCGGGCATTGGCATCGGTCGATAATCAACCGATACGATGGTGCCACCCCCGAATGCGTCACCTGGTTTATAGCGCACGGTTTTGGCATTAACCGCGTCCCGCACATGAACTTCCGGCTGACCTTCCCATTCCGAAAGCGAGACAACCCGAAGCGATTCTGGTCCTCCCACGGTCGCGGGATTTCCCGGCTTGGACTGTCCGGCGATTGCATTCGGATTAG
>JAQGOX010000084.1 GCA_028293365.1 Verrucomicrobiales bacterium
GATGCCGTTTACCGTGCCATACTCTTCCCGAACGCGGTTGAAAAAGGTTTGGACTTCGGCGCGTTGAGCCATATCCCCTGCATAATAACTTATCCGATCGAGAGGAAAACCAAGATTCTCGATTTCCGATTCGCTGAACTGGGATCGCCCAACGATAAGGATCCTGGAACGTTTGGTTTTTTCGACGATATCGCGGGCAAATATCAAACCGAGGCCTCCCGCACCACCAGTGATGATGTAAACACCACCCTCTTTCCATGGAACTGGGGCAAGTGGTTGTTGAACATTTATTTCCTGCCAGCCCGCAACCGCTCGAACTGTCCCGGTATATTTGACATGAGAATCTTCTGGAACGCGGCTTTCTGTGGAGACCTTCTGTCGAATCTCGAACGCTGTTTCGCCCGATGCAATCTCTATAACCTGGCCGAAGAAGTTCGGGTTTTCCAGATGTGCCGTTTTAAACATTGCAGCAAGGGCACCGAGAGATGCTTCGACTCCGAGCGTTGGAACGACCAGTTGGATTAACGTTTTGTCTTTGAGCTTCTTGGCTAAAAGTTCCTGAATGAATGCAAACACCTGTCCAGAAGCTGCGATAAACCATTCGCCCAAGCCCTCTTGTTCATTTGGAGCCTTTATTTGCCGCGTTTGTGTACCGGGAAGTTCAGCGACAGTGACTCCACAGAACAGTATCAAATGTTCTGCGAATACTAAGTCAGCGTTAATTGCACTCGCAGGTTTTTCTTTCCATATCGGCCTGAAATTCAGAGTTTCAGAGTTGAGGCGCACTTCGGCAGTTTCTGAAACTATGCGGGAGGAATACCCTTGCAGCTTCACGCAGATTTCGCCATTGTCGTCGCAAAGATCAATGTCCAGCTTCTGAAGGTGCTCATTCGCACGTGACCCTGCAGAAGGCCGGACCCACGACCAGACCGAGGCCGGACAGGAGCGGAATATCTTCACCACTTTTAAAGCAAAGGGAAGCGAGGTGTTGACGGGTGATCGGGAAGTCCACGACCTTTCAGACGCTGAAGCCATAGCCAACCCGACACAGGCCTGCAAACCGCAATCCAGTATGCTCGGATGCAGAACGTATTTGAGATGCTCGTCACGCAGAAATGAAGGGAGAGTAATTCTCGCAAGCACCTGTCCGCGACCGGTTGCCAATTCCTGAATACCACGGAAGCCAATTCCATATTCAAATCCCGCACTTGCGAAGGCTTGATAGCAGGCGTCGCCAGTAACCCGAGCTTCTGAAATCGTGGATTGCAGATCTGCCAGATTCAATCGGGACGCGGCTTCTGAACTGGTAAGTGCTGCAGAGCCTCGACTATGGACCATCCGTTCGCCTCCCGATTCCGAATAGATTTCAAACTGAATCTTTTCATGAGTTGCGGGGATCAGGGAGATGCGAATCTCTGAGGGCTGCGATTCAACCGAAAACGGGCGCAGCCAAACCACGTCTTCCAAATGTATCGTTTGGGGCGCGGTGGCTTCCATCATTCTTGATGCGGCCGCATGAGCCATTTCCAAATAAACCACGCCGGGAAGAATTCTCCTTCCTTGCACGACATGGTGCGCCAAAACGAACTCTTCGGCCGATAATGAGGTTGCGAATTGAAATTCGCGCAACGTCGATGTGTTCCGGTGCAAAAGCGGATGGAGTACAGCGTGCGATGCGGCCACCGGTGGTTCGTTGGATTTACGGGATTCAATCGCGTGAGGTATTTTTGCAAAAGGATAAGTAGGCAGGTGAACTCGCTTCAAACGACGATCCGCAAATAATTTGCTCCAATCCAGATTGCAGCCTTGAACCCAAAGCTTTGCGATTTTGTCGAAGCGTCCTTCGCACTTCCATTTGAGAGCCATTGCATCCGCATCCTCCTGGCTCAATAGTTCCGCAGAGTTCGCACCGGCCGACTGCCCCTTCCAAAAACCGTTATCGCGCTCTGCTCCAGCCAGTGCTTGCTTTAGTTTTGCGAGCAATTCGACGGACGTTTGCGCAAGAAAAGCGACTCGTGTTTCCATCGCTTTCCGTCCAGTTGCCAGCGTGCAGGCGATGTCGCCGAGGAAAATCGAGTTGTGGTCCGACAAAAAGCCGTAAAGATTCGCCATCATCTCCGAGAGGCGCTCTTCATTTCTGGCCGAAAGCACCACCAAAAACGGTTCGCTCTTAGGAAGGTCTCCGATTGGCTTTCTATCCTCGAGAACTTCTTCGAGAATGGCATGCACGTTGGAGCCACCAATACCGAACGAACTCAAAGCGGCCCGTCGGGGAGTCGGTCCTTTTTCCCAATCTTTTAAACGATCAACGACGTAGAAAGGAGAAGATTTAAAATCGATTGCAGGATTAGGCTTTTGGTAGTTGATCGAAGGAGGAAGCGTTCGATGATTCAAGCTCAGAGCCAATTTAATGCAACCCGCGAGGCCAGCAGCGGTATCGGCATGTCCGATGTTTGATTTAACGGATCCTAAACCGCAAAACTGAGTCCGGTGCGTATGCGGCCGGTAAACATCCGTCAGTGCCATGACCTCGATCGGATCGCCGAGATGCGTGCCGGTTCCGTGCGCTTCGATATAACTGATCGATGCAGGATCGACGCCCAACGCTTTGATTACTTGACCGATGACGCGGGATTGGCCGCGAACTCCGGGAGAATAGAACCCGGCCTTCTCGGACCCGTCATTATTCATTCCAGTGCCACGGATCAATGCGTAGATTGGATCTCCATCTTCAAGAGCGTCCTTCGCGCGCTTTACAAGAAGGACCGCGACACCTTCCCCTCCGACCATCCCGTCCGCAGATGCATCGAACGTTTTGCAATGACCGTCACTGGAGAAATTAAGGCCCGGACGGTGCAGATAACCGATTTGCGAAGCAGGGAACACGGTGGCTCCGCCGACCAGGGCATACCGGGATTCGCCAGAACGCAGACTCTGATGAGCCAGGTGAAGACCTGCCAAAGATGAAGAGCAATTGGAATGGACGTGCAGGCTGGGACCGGTAAGACCAAGGCAATAAGAGATCATTGCCGGAATCGTTCCGCCCTGTCCTAAAACCCAGGAAACGTAAGCATCCGATTTTTCAACGACACCCTCATTTTCGAGGAGACTTTGATAGAAACTGTTTCCCGTCGACATGAAAACGCTGGTTTGCGGTATCTTTTCGGGTGCGTATCCGGCATCCTCGACCGCCTTCCATGCGTGCGATAGCAACAAACGAAATTGGGGATCCATCAGGAGCGCATTTCGAGCCGGAATGTTGAAGAATTCCGCATCAAACATCTCCTTGTCGTCGAGAGCGAGACTCAAGGGAACGAATTTGGGGTTGCGAATCAATTCGTCCGGAACACCGCGTTGGCTTAGTTCTTCTTTGGAAAGAAACCGGCCGCCCTCCCTGCCCTCTTTCAGCATGCTCCAAAATTCATTGAGGTCAGCGGCGCCGGGGAACTGACAGGAGATCCCAATGATTGCGAGGCTTTCTTCATAGTATTCGGGATGGGACGCGGACAAGTTCTCCATCACGCGTTGTTCGATAGTCGCTGCCGGTCGTGCGAGCATCGGCGGCTCTGTATCTCCCTGGAGCCGGGAGTCTCCGGGAGTAATTTCTAAAAACTGCTCGGCGATTGTTTGAATTGTTGGATGTTTGAAGAGAGCGGCGGCAGAGAACGGTCGATCGAAGGCTCGGCTTATCCGATCAGCAAGCATGACGGCCATGAGCGAATCGCCTCCAATCTCGAAGAAGCGATCGGAAGTACTGATTTCCTCCAGATTCAACAGACCTCGCCAAATAGCGGCGATTTTCTCTTCAACCTCACCTTTGGGTAGTATCTTTGTTCCTTTTCGTTCGCGACTGAATTCGAAATTTGCCAACTCGCGGCGATTCACCTTTCCGCTAGGAGTCAGCGGGATTGAATCCAGCGGAACAAAATGTGCGGGCACCATGTATTCGGGAACTTTTGACCCCACGTATTTGCTGAGGATCAGCGGATCCAATGGCTGGGCCTTTGGAACATAATAGGCAACCAATTGCCTCGAACCGTTCTTATCCAGAACT
>JAQGOX010000957.1 GCA_028293365.1 Verrucomicrobiales bacterium
GAATCCAATGGAAAATCGCAGTCGCGCTCTTTGCAGGTGCGACTGGAGTTCTACTATTAATTTACCGGCCTCACCCAGTTCAAAACGAAGCCAAACCCGACGCGATCAAGGCCGCCGGAACAACCAAAGGCTCAACGAGTTACCCTTCAACTTTCGCGCAGTACCATCGACTCGCGGGATTTCCGAATGAAGAATTGGATGCGGCTCTCAACTGTTCCTCTCACAGCGGTGAAAGCCTTTCGCGATTCAGCATTTCAAGCGGACAGGAACTGGGCTCGCGCAATTAATCGAATTGGCTAATCCATGAAAACCACCTCATTCGACATCAGAATGATCTGCGCGTACTTCTGAAGCGCGTCGAGCGGTTTGATGAGATCTTTGGGACCGCTGAAGTCTTCGCGGCCGTTCCACTGCGAGGTCCCGCAGGCGGCAGCCACGTTTTGTGCGCTATCGATCAATTTAATCGTGGGAACCCAGTTGAAGGAGTCCGAATCGATCGACTCATGGCAATCGACTACAAAGTCAATAGTCTCGCCCTTGATTACCACGAGCTTCTCAATTTTTGTGTCGTGCTTCGCTTTCTTGGCGGTCCAACTGCCCAGTTCGCCAGCGCGACTGGAAATAATATGCGCGCGGACGCCGTCGCCCTTGTCAGAGTCATGACCAATGTTTCCACCGATTTGAATCGTCATATCAAGTGGAGCGGTCCAGCGGCGCACTGCGGAATGCCGTATGTCTCCGGGATGTCCGCCTTTAGCGTTGAGCATCGCCCAACCAATCTTTGAATCTGGAAGTGTTTCACCGCCCTGCCATGCATCGTTGCTGAATCGTGGGAATGGAGTGAATTCCCCGAGTATTTTCGAATCGGGCTTATATTCTGCGTATCCATAGCTCCAAACCGGCTTTTCCAGTTCCGTGGCAGGCAGAGCGCGTTGTGATTTAAGATATTTCAAGCCAAGCTTCAATTCATCGTTTTGGACGTCGCGTTGAAATGCGGTGCGGTAAAGCTCGCGGATTTTATCTTCATCTTTCGGTGCGGAGGCGATTTTCGGATCCGCAGCCAGAATTCGGGCGCGCTCGATGACGAATGGACTGTTCATCATGAATAATGCCTGTTGCGGAACCGTTGTCGAAAAACGCGCGGGACTGGTGGAATCGGGGCTTGCAAAATCGAACGTGCGAAAAAGGCCGGGCAGGTTTTGGCGTTCCACGAAACCGTAAACGGTGCGGCGTGTGGTATAGGGCAGAGTGGTGATATCGATCGGTTGACCACCAATCGATAAATCGATCTTCCCACTGATCGCCAGGAGAGAATCCCGGGTGGCTTCGAAATCAAGGCGGCGGCGATTCATTCGCCAAAACAACACATTGCCAGGATCCTTTTGCTCGCCAATGGAATTCTCCTCGCTGCTTTGCTGATAGGCGCTGGATAGCATAAGCAAACGATGGAGTTTCTTCAGAGACCAGCCCTGATTCATGAATTCGCTCGCGAGATAATCGAGCAGTTCAGGATGAGTGGGCGGATCCGAGCGAAGCCCGAAGTCACTGGGGGTCCGCACGAGCGGAGAGCCGAAATGTTCCAGCCAGACGCGGTTTACAATAACGCGCGCGGTCAACGGATTATCGCGATTCGCAACGGCTTCGGCCATTTCCAGGCGGCCGCTCCCTTTTTGGAATGGCTTTCGGTTCGGACCGGCAACGACTTGTAAAAACTGGCGGGGCACTTCAGCACCGGGATTGTGCTGGCTCCCGCGAATAAAAACGTGCGGTGTAGTGGGAGTAGCATTGTCGTTGAGCACCATCGCTCGAGGCGGCGCGCCCGGATGGGTGGCTTCGAGTTCTTCGATCTTACGGCGGAGCGCGCGAATCTTTTCCGCGCTCGGGACGTCGTAGAGACGCATCAAATCGCCCTCGACTTGAGCCGGAGACCCACTGGCGTAGAGGACTTGCCGTAACGATTCACGGCTCGCGTCCGGAAGTTTTTCAACCTGATTGGTTTTCTCCTTTTTCAGTTCCCACCATGAGTTTTCAATTTCGCGAAAAAGCTTTCCGTAACGTTCGGCAACGTCCTTGAAATCTTTAGGCGGTTCACCGGAGAACAGTTCCGCAACACGCGGATTGAGATTGGTGCCGCCGTTCGTACTTGTTGAAAAACTATTGGCAAGTTCCTTGGATTTCGCATTGAAATTAGTTTCAGCAAGCGACTGAAAGGCAAAGAATGGAGTAAATACAGGGTCAGCCTGTTTGCGCCTTGCCTCCAGGTTCTTTATCCAGGCCTGAACGACACCCGGGTCGAGCTTTCTTTCTTTCGCCAACAAATCGGCCTTCGATTTATCGGGGAGTTTTTCCGAATCGTGCGCAGCCAGGAGATAATCCCCCACTCGATCCCGAAGCTGCTTGAGCATTTCGTTATCTTTATCCTGCTTGAATTTCCGAAATTCCTCTTCACGCTTCGCATGTTCAGCGACGTATTCAGGATATTCTTTCGGCAGGGACGAAGCGCCCAAAAGCGGTTTCTCCGCAGGTTCGTTGCAACTCGCGAAGACACCATAGAGGGAGTAATAATCTTTGGTAGGGATCGGATCGAACTTATGATCGTGACACCGTGCGCAGGCTACAGTCAGGCCCATCAACCCCCGCCCGACCAAATCAATGCGATCATCGATTATGTCGGGCTGGCTGTTCAGAAACCGCCTTCCCAGAGTGAGAAAGCCAAGGGCCGCGAGCGGACGTTTGTCCTCTCCCAGCGGTAATAAATCGGCGGCCAATTGTTGAACCATAAACTTGTCGTACGGCACATCCTCATTAAGAGCGCGAATCACATAATCCCTATAGGTATAGGAGTAGGGATACCGGCGTTCCTCCTGAAACACATATCCTTTGGTATCGGCATAGCGCGCCACATCGAGCCAATGTCGCCCCCAACGCTCTCCGTATCGCGGCGAGGCAAGGAGCCGATCAATAACCTTTGCGAATGCGTCCGGCGCCTTGTCGTTGGTGAACTCGTTTACCTCTTCGATCGTGGGGGGAAGGCCGGTCAAATCAAGAGTAGCGCGGCGAACGAGTGAACGTTTGTCCGCCTTCGCCGATGGCTTGAGTCCCTTTTCCTCAAGCTTCGCGAGGATAAAGTTATCCACGGAGGTCTGCGGCCATTTGGTATTTCTGACTTTCGGAGCAGAGGGAAAAGGAATCGGTTTGAACGCCCAGTGATCCTTCGCTTTATCAGCAATCGAGCCCGCAGGGATAGTTGTGCCGCCAGTTCTTGGGTCTGGCGCGCCCATTTTCACCCACTGTTCCAACGCCGCAATTTGCTCCTGAGGGAGTTTTTTATTTTTTGGCGGCATTTGCAGGTCTTCGTCCTGATACCGAACCGCTTTGATCAAAAGGCTCTTTTCTGGGTCACCGGGAATAATGGCGGGGCCGGTGTCCCCACCCTTGAGTAGTCCGGCTTTTGTATCAAGCAAAAGACCGCCCTTCAGTTTCTCGGAGGTCTGGCTGTGGCACTTGTAACAGTTATCTGCCAGGACAGGACGGATTTTGGTTTCGAAAAACTCCACTCCCGCCGCATCCACCGATTCCGCGCTGACAGCATGGGAAAACAGCAGCGCAGTCGCGGCCCATATTACTCCGAGAATTCTCACGTTAAATTAACTTTAAACCGATCCACAGTATCCTGCGGGGGAAACAGTTCCGCAAAAATTATTTTGCGATGAGATGCAGAATCGCATCTGCCGCCCGCTCCGAAGCTCCGCCCGGTCCGAGCGATTCGATTACCTTCAAAAGCTTCGCTTTTATGACGCGCCGGCCCTCTGTATTATTCAGAAGCTCAATCGCTTTCCGTGAAATGTTGTCCGCGGTGGCAGCGGATTGAATGAACTCGGGATAGATCATCTCGTCGGCGAGAAGATTCGGCATGGCAAGATATTTGACCTTGATGAATCGGCGGCCCAGGAAATGCGTGCTGAACGAAGTGCGGTAAAGCACAATCGTGGGCACGCCAAAATAAGCGCACTCCATTGTGACGGTACCCGAGGAAGCGATCGCGAGGGATGCCCGTGCCAGGGATTCGGGTAAATCAGAGGTGGCGATTTCGATCGAGTTATCCGATGAGACGTAAGACTGAGCCAGTTCAGCCAATGAATGGGAGGGCAGCACCATTTTGAATTGCGCTTTCCTTTGCCGACGGATGTTGCGCACAGCATCGATCATCGGAGGCAGATGCTTTTTGAGTTCGCGGATCCGACTGCCTGGGAGCAAGAGAATGAGCGGCTCGGGAGAGGTCGGCTCCTCCAAGGGCTGGGGTTTTCCAGCTTTAAACCGGGCATGGCGATCCACAATTGGGTGGCCGACAAATTCCACGTGGAGCTCAGGTTTGCGCGCACGGTACCAACCCTTCTCAAACGGGAAAATAGTCAGAAGCAAATCGATATCACGCGCAATCTGGTGAATCCGCGATTCGTGCCACGCCCATATTTGCGGAGAAACATAAAAGACGACCTTCGGCTTCCAGTCGGAAATGGTTGCAGATCGCTTTTTAACGGCCTCGGCGAATCGCAAATTGAAACCCGGATAATCGATCAGTATAATCGCATCGGGTTTTCGCTCCACTGCCAGAGTGAGCAAGCGATCAAAAAACCCTTTGAACTTGGAGTAGTTCTTCAGGACTTCAACTATTCCGACCACAGCGTGCTCGGTGAGATCGAAGGCGAGATCGACGCCTTGAGCCGCCATCCTCGGACCCGCCGCCCCAAAAAATTGCGCGTTGGGACGTTTTGATTTTATGACTTTGGCAAGTTCCGCGCCCAGAGTATCGCCACTTGCTTCTCCCGCAATGAACATCAAACTCTCCATACTTTCCGATTTCAGCGGGAGCCCGAAGATTGAATCTGTCTGGTGATCTCGAAAGCAAGATCGAGTGCGAGCTTCGCGGATTCCCCGCTCACTACTGGAGTGTTCCGGGCGCTCACACAATTAATGAAGCTCTGTAATTCGAGCTTAAGAGGCTCGTCTTTTTCCAGGGGCACCGGTTCGCGCACGACTCGTTTGCCTCCGAATTCGCTCACGATAGTTGAGTCGCGCGCGGACAAAAGTTTTTTGAGCAGTGAGGACTCTTCTTCGTCGTCGCGCGCAATTCGATAAATAAAACCTTCCTGGGCGCGGTAATCGAGCGAAACGTAACTCGTATTTGCGCCGCCACTGAAGACACGGATTTTGCGCATGCGTTCAGGGCTCACCCGGCTCGCGGTTAAGTTCGCTACACAGCCGTTTGCAAAGCGCAGGCGGGCATTCGCGATGTCTTCGGTGGCGCTCAGCACCGGAACGCCAACGGCGTCCACACTGGTCACAGGCGCTTTTACGAATGCTAAAACAACATCGAGGTCGTGGATCATCAAATCCAGGACAACGCCGATATCGGTGCTCCGAGCCGGGTACGGGGAGAGACGATGGGTTTCAATGAAGCGCGGTTCGGTGGCAACGGATTCGAGGTATTTGAAAACGGGATTGAAACGTTCAACGTGGCCAACCTGGAGGACGGAATTATGCTTTTGCGCGAGTTGGACAAGCTCGGCCGCCTGGTCCGCCCGATCAGTCATCGGTTTCTCGATCAGGAGGTGCTTCCCCTGCGCCAGTAATTGTTTGGCGATTTCGAAATGGGTGTTCGTCGGAGTGACGATGCTGAACGCGTCGGATGAAACTGCGGCTTGTTCGAGTGAATCGAACATAACGGTCGAATACTTATCCGCGAGTTTGCGCGCGGTCTCACGCTGTACATCGTGGACCCCCACTAATTGCACGGTTCCGGCGCGAACCATGTCGGCGTAAATGCGCGCATGCTCTTTCCCTAAAGAGCCCACGCCCAGAACCGCAACTTTGATTGGTGGCAACATCGCGACTCAAGGTTAAGGCGCGTGAGCCAAACTTCAAACCTTTTGGGTTCGGGGGCTGTTTTCCGGAAACGAGCGCACGCCAGAAACAGGCCTGTCCTGCGCTTGAATTCGAATCAGCG
>JAQGOX010000966.1 GCA_028293365.1 Verrucomicrobiales bacterium
TCGTCCGTTCCACTCTGTGCCACGAGGACGAAGTGACACTCTTCTAGGCTTGGTTAATATACGTGGGGAATTATTGGTTTGTGTAGCGCTCGATAAAGTATTGGGTCTGGAAAAGACAGGCTCAGAAAGGTTGAATTCCAAGCGAGGGATTTATTGCCGAATGGTGGTTGCTGGTTGCGATGGTCAGCGCTTTGTCTTTCCGGTCGAGGAAGTCCATGGCATCCATTGGTTCAATCCCAACGAGCTAAAAGGAATTCCGGCCACAGTCGCCAGAACAAAAATGGCTTTTTTCCAAGGCATCCTCATTTGGCAGAACAAAAGCGTTGGCTGTCTCGATGATAAATTCCTCTTCGATACGCTGAACGGAAGTCTAACGTGAGTTCAAAAAATCCTAATGACTTGAGCGGATTTTCCATGGCGGAGCTTTTCCGGCTCGAGGTTGAAAACCAGAGCATTGTCTTTACGGAAAACATGCTCGGACTGGAACAAGATCCGACAGATGCCTCCAGGCTCGCCGCCCTGATGCGGGCGGCGCACTCTTTGAAAGGGGCGGCCAGAATGGTGGGTCTCGACGCTGCGGTCAGTGTGACGCATGAGTTGGAATATGTATTTGTCGCCGCACAAAATGGTTTGCTGGTATTGCGGCCTGAACATATAGATCTGCTGTTGCGCGGCGTGGATTTGTTGCACCGCATCGCCCAAGCACCAGAGGTCAAAATAGCATCCGAAGAATCGGCGCGCGCCGACGAGGTGCAGCAGTTTCTGAGGGATCTAGCCAATGTCCGAGTGGCAGAGGGCGCCGAACTGGTCAAGGGAATGGTGGAATTGCGGCAGACGGAAGGGCCAGACGCTTTTGATTTTGCGGAAAGCGCCTTCGTGCCTGAAACGGCGATGGCTACTCCGCCCAGAGATGTGGAAGATGCCAAGCGCAAGCATCAGCGATTTTTGCGTGTAACTCCCGAAAATTTGAATCGGCTCCTGGCGCTTACTGGGGAATCGCTAGTCGAGTCCCGTCGGTTGGTTCCTTTTTCTCAATCGTTGCTGCGCCTAAAGCGGGAACATAGCGAACTGGCTCAAATACTCGATCGCATTCGTGAGTCCCTCGGTCGTGAAAAATCTAATGAATACGCCGAAGCGCAAGTCGCTCAAGCGCGGGTACAATTAGTCAGGTGTCGAGAGGATTTGTCAAAACGGTTGCTGGAATTAGAAGAGTTTCATAAGCGTTCAGCCAATCTTTCACATCGCCTTTATGACGAAGCCTTGGCGTGTCGAATGAGACCCTTTGCGGATGGCATTCAGGCCTTTCCGCGCATGGTGCGCGATCTGGCACGAGAACTGGGAAAACAGGTAAATCTCGAGATACAAGGGACCAGCACGTATGTGGATCGCGACATTTTGGAAAAGCTTGAAGCACCGCTCACGCATCTCTTACGCAACGCTACGGATCATGGGATTGAGTTACCCGAAGTGCGCCGGGCGGCAGCCAAATCCAAAGAGGGAACAATTCGGTTAGAGGCGCAACACAGTGCCGGCAATCTTTTAATTACTGTTTCAGACGACGGGCGAGGAATCAATCTGGCGAATTTGAGAAATACCATCGTCCAGAAAAAACTGACAGCTCCTGAGGCCGCCGAACAGATGAGTGAAAGCGAAATTTTGGAGTTTCTTCTTCTACCTGGTTTTACGACGAAGCAGGAAGTCACTGAGATTTCTGGACGCGGGGTTGGATTAGATGCAGTTCAGGCCATCGTGAAGGAGGTACGGGGTTCCATCCGGATCTGGACGGAGGTTGGTCGCGGGACAACCTTTCAGATGCGGCTTCCGTTGACGCTCTCAATCGTGAGAGCTTTACTCGTTGAAATCGGCAACCAACCTTATGCGTTCCCACTGGTGCATATTAACCGAGCGCTGAAGGTGGCCCCAACAGATATTGAGGTCGTGGCTGGACGCCCGCATTTTCGGTTCGACAATCGGCAAATCGGCCTGATTGCAGCTCATCAGATTTTCGGAGGTAAGGTTTATAATCACCCGGACGAACTGGTTTCAGTGGTTGTTATCGGCAGCCAAGAAAATTGTTACGGCATAGTAACCGAGAGGTTTCTAGGTGAGCGGGAACTGGTTATAAAGCCATTGGATCCGCGCCTTGGAAAGATCAAAGATATAAGTTCGGGAGCGCTACTGGATGATGGTTCACCGGTTTTGATTGTGGATGTAGAAGATCTAATTCGCTCCGTCCAAAAATCCATTGAAGCCGGCACCTTGGGGGAAGTACACCGAGGCAACACCAATGGAGAGATACTAAAGAAGCCCAAGCGCGTGTTAGTGGTAGACGATTCGCTGACGGTACGGGAACTTGAGAAAAAGCTGTTGCGGTCTCGCGGGTACGAAGTCGAGATTGCGGTTGACGGCATGGACGGTTGGAACGTCGCTCGGACCGGCCATTTCGACTTGGTAATAACTGACGTAGATATGCCGCGGATGGATGGAATCGAATTCGTGACCCTGCTGAAAAAGGACGCGACTTTGAAATCGATCCCGGTGATGATCGTTTCTTATAAGGATCGCGCGGAGGATCGACGCCGTGGATTGGAAGTCGGAGCGGACTATTATCTGGCCAAAGCAAGTTTCCATGACGAGGCATTGCTCCAGGCGGTGTTAAGTTTGATTGGCGAGGCCAAACAATGAGAATTGGTATCGCCAATGATTCGCCGATGGCAGCTGAACTTCTGCGCCGACTCATCCACGGCTCTGAAGAGCATCAAATCGCTTGGATTG
>JAQGOX010000977.1 GCA_028293365.1 Verrucomicrobiales bacterium
CTCCTGCCGCAGCGACGAAATTGGTCACGATGCTCCGAACAGCCCCAACTCAGGAGGAACAACTGGACATGGCTCGCGCTTTGCGAGTTCTCAAAGCGGGCTGGACCAAACCATTGCGTGAAGAATATTTCCGTTGGTTTCTGAAAGCGGCCAGTTTCAAAGGGGGAGCGAGCCTCGGTGGCTTCCTGCGTGATATAAAGGCCGACGCTGTAGCCACTCTCTCCGCCGATGAGAAACTGGCTTTGCAACCGGTGCTCGATATGAAGCCTGAAATGAAAAGTCCCCTGGCGCTTCTGACTGCCCATGACGTCGTCAAGCAATATACGGTGAACGATCTCGTTCCGGTTGCTGAGCGCGGGCTGAAAGGCAAGCGCGATTACGATCGCGGTCGTCAGCTTTTCGGCCAGGTCGGCTGCGCTTCCTGTCACCGCTTCGACAATGATGGTGCGGCGGTTGGTCCCGATTTAACCAATCTGGCGGGACGTTTTAGCGTCCGGGATTTACTCGAATCCATCGTCGAACCGAGCAAGGAAATTAGCGATCAGTACGGAGCCATCGTGATCAAGAAGAAGGACGGTGATTCAGTGGTGGGCCGTGTCGGCAATCTGAATGGCGATACGCTGATGGTCCTGGAAAATATGTTCGCGCCCAACGATTTCACAAACGTGCGCCGCGATCAGATCGAATCGATTGAACGCTCGAAAGTTTCCATGATGCCCGAAGGCTTGCTCAACTATTTCAAAGAAGACGAGATTCAGGATCTTGTGGCATTTTTGCTTTCACGCGGTGATCGCAAAGCGAAAATGTTCACTGCGAAATAACCGGCGGATTCCGTGCGGATTCTAGTTTCGATCCGATCCCAGGATTGTTTTTAGTGAGGCGCGCTTCTCCCGGAGCGCGCCTTTTTGTTTTCCCTTTGCGTCTTGTCTCCCTGCGGGAGATGCTTATTTTGGTGCGGTGAAGATTCTGTTTATTGGCGACATCGTGGGAGAACCGGGAAGGCGGGCAGTGACTGCGCTGGTCCCAAAATTGCGCGCTGAGCACGGGATCGATGTGGTGATTGCGAACGGAGAGAATTCGGCCGGAGGGTCCGGGATTACGCCGGCGACCGCAGCGGAAATCTTTGCGGGCGGAGTTGATGTTATTACGAGTGGCGATCATCTTTGGGATCAAAAAGAGGTGTCGCAATTGCTGCAAAATGAGCCGCGCTTTGTTCGTCCGATTAATTATCCACCGGGGACTGCCGGGAATGGGAGTATGGTTTTTCGAGGCGCCGGCCTGCCTCCGGTAGGCGTCCTGAATGTTCAGGGACGAACGTTTTTGGCCCCGCTGGAGCATCCGTTTATGGTAATGGACGCGGAGGTAAAGCGGCTGCGGGCGATTACGCCAGTTTTATTTGTCGATGTTCATGCGGAAGCGACTTCCGAAAAAATTGCGATGGGCCGTTTTTTGGACGGACGGGTCAGCGCCGTGATTGGAACTCATACGCATGTGCAAACTGCCGACGAACAGATTTTTCCGGGAGGCACCGCATTCCTTTGTGACGCGGGGTTCACAGGTCCGCATGAAAGCATTCTGGGTCGTGAAATCGAGCCGATCATCAAACGCTTTCTGACTCAGACACCGCAGCGGTTTGGTGTGGCATCCGAACGAATTATCCTGCAGGGCGCTCTCATCGAAGTCGACGAGAGTTCGGGCCGGGCTCTCTCGATCCGAAGGATTTCCGAGGCGCTTCCTCCGGTCGCCGTATGAGTAAACCACTCAAGAGTCAATGGGAGTTCGGCGAGTTATTTCCCGTCGAACAAACCAGGCGCGTCTATACGGTCAACGAAATCACGGGCTCGATCCGCAGGCTTTTGGAAGAAGAGTTCGAGCAGGTTTGGGTGACGGGAGAGATTACGAATCTGCGTCTGCAAAGTTCGGGCCACGCGTATTTTTCAATCAAAGATTCGGTCGCACAACTGAGTTGTGTTTTATTTCGCAACGATGCCCGAAGTGTCGATCGTGAGCTGCTGAAAGACGGACAAAAAATCGTCGTTCACGGCGAGTTGACCGTGTATGAGGCGCGCGGCCAGTACCAATTGCGCGTTTTGGGAGCAGAGTTGCAGGGACAAGGCGCCCTGCAAGCTGCGTTTGAGAAGTTAAAGCAGAAACTCGATGCGGAAGGGCTGTTTGCCCAGGAACGGAAGCGCCCGATTCCGCGTTTTTCGCGACGCATCGGGTTGGTCACATCGCGCGACGGGGCTGCGTTGCATGATGTGTTGCATATGATTCAGCGCCGTCACGCAGGTCTGGAGATACTGCTGGCAAGCTGCCGGGTGCAAGGACAGGGAGCTGCCGCGGAAATTGCCTGCTCCATTCAAATGCTGAATGACTGGTCCTCTGGAAAACTGCAGGTTCGGAATCCGGACGGCGGACTCGACCGTCATTTGGATTTGATTCTGGTTACCAGGGGAGGGGGGAGCCTTGAGGACCTCTGGGCCTTCAATGAAGAAGTAGTGGCGCGGGCGATATTTGGTTCGGAGTTGCCGGTTATTTCGGCGGTAGGACACGAAATTGATTTTTCAATTTCCGATTTCGTTGCCGACCTGCGAGCGGCCACGCCGACCGCTGCGGCCGAGTTGATCACAGAAGGCTTTTTTTCGTCTCGTGAATCAGTCAAGGAAGCGCGCGCGCGCCTGGCGCAACTCGTGGCGCAACGCCTGCGCTGGGACCGGGAGGAACTCAGAAGCTTTGAGGAGCGTCTGGCGCGCGCGCATCCGCGCCGCTGGCTCGATCAGAAGTCTCAGTATCTTGATGAACTTTTCTCGCGTCTGGCCCGGTGTGGAACGGCCCAATTTAATCAGGCGGTTGCCAGCTCCCGGGAGTTATCGCAGAGGCTGCAGCGTCTCCGTCCGGCGATAATCGTTCGGCAGCGTCGGGAGGCCGTTTCGAAATTGAATGACCAATTGCGAAGTCTGGTTGACGCGGCGCTGCGGGATCAGGGAGTGCGACTTAAAGGTTTAAGTAAACACCTCGAATTACTTTCGCCGTTGCGGGTTCTTGATCGGGGATATTCGATCACCATGGATGCAAAGACCGGTGCCGTTGTAAAAAACGAAAACCAGGTCGTTCCTGGACAGGCACTCCGGACCCGGCTGGCATCAGGGCAAATCGAAAGCACCGTTTCGAAGCCAGGTAACGCCTCGGAGCCGTCCGTCCGGAAACGCAGATTGTCTGCGCCTCCCGAAAGTGGGTCGTAACTACTTTTTAACACCGCCGGGAGTAGGCGCGAAGCCACGATAGGTAAGTCCTTCCGCAGATGTATCGCCTGACATGATTGAGAAGGAAAAGTACTTGGCGATTTTATCAAAAGACGGAAGCAACGAGACGTCGATCCACTCGCGCAGTCCTCGACCTTCTGGCAGCGGTACTTTGGGTCCGACCGGGTTCGCGATCATTCGATCCAACATGGCGGGATCAGTCTTCGCGGCTTCAATAAATGTGCGCAAAGTCTCCGCCTGATTCTCGTAAGTAAAAAGTCCATTATTCATGCCGCCGATCTTTTGACTCGCGTCCACGAGGCCGGGCAGATCTTTAAGACCCTTTCCGGGCTGATCGTTCCCCCGCAAAAACTCTTCCAGTAAAGCGTTGTCGCCCGAGAAAGCCACATAACCGGCTCCGGCGGAGAAGTTAATGGAATGCGCGGCTGCTTTCTTATCCTCGACATCAACCCCGGAACCCGTTTGGATCGAATAGATTTTGCGACCTTGAAATTCCCGATCCTTGAGTCCACTGGTGGCGCCGTCCATAGGAAGCAATCCTGTTAACGCCTTGATACCGTTGATCAGTTTTTCCGGGTTCGGGCTTCCGATCAATAAGATAGAGGGCGGTGATTGCAGGTCCGCGGCGGTTTTCGAACGCGGGGCTTTTTCCAGGCTGATGAAATCGTCTCCAAGGTTTCCAATGAGGGTCGATTTCAGGTCGAAATCCGGATCTTTATCTTTTCCAGCGGCCGAGAGCGCCAGTTGCACGAACCCGATCATCTGCGGTGAGATCGATGAGAGCATCCCTTCGAGGGTTTTCCAGGCTTGCTGGCCATTAATGCGGATCCGGCTGAATTTCATCACGTCGGTGGTTACAAAAGGCGGAGCAGCGGCGGCCTTTTTATCGGCCGCCAATAATTTGAAAATCCCGGCACGGCTTGCTTCCGGAGCAGCGAGAAACGCCTCGGCCAGAATTCCTTCGTTCGAAACCAGAACTTTGAAGGAGATGGATTTTAATCCAGCCAATCCGGCCGCTTCAAGGATCTTGGCGGGATTGATATCAACCGGGCTGCTCGCTTTGGCGGCGCTGTCGCCGAGCCCTTTCCGAAGTAACTCATAGATGGGGCTGAAATTAATCCAGCCAAATCCGCTGGCGTCGCGAAAAAGCGCCTTATGGCTTGCCTGGTAATTGGCCTGTTCGGAAAGCGGCGGGACGAGTCCGCCGGTTTGGCGGGCGATTACCTTTTCGATGTCTTTAGGATTGTCTCCGATAATCAACAGAGAATCGGACTGGCCAAAACTGATCTCGTATTTTTTATTGCCGCCCGGCTTTTTCTCTTCGCCGGGGGGACGGGGAAAAGCTTTTTCCATGAGATTATCCCAATCCTCTTCTGTAAATATGACGGTTGTAAATTCGACATCCCGGATTCGATCCGCTTTGCTTTTTTGGCCTGAGCTGGTCCATTTCTTTTTCAATTCCGCCAAATTGGTTTTCAGCAAATCGGATTGGCCGCGTGCGTCGATGAGCAAAAGAAAGCCAAAGGTATCCTCCTGATTCGCAGCATGCGGGGTTAAGGCGAAGGTTATTTGTCCGTGCAAAATGTCCCGGTAGTCAGCCACCTTCACTCCGAGCTCCCGGTCGATGGGGTTAAGGAGTTTTTCCGTAAACTTGAGGTTAAATTTTTCGTTGAACGCCTTCATGGAAGGGTCGCTCAGGAGTTGGCCGTACCCGGTTAAGTTGAAATTCGCGACCGCGCGGTCCCAATCAGGAATTGTAAAAACGGCCACGGTGTCGCCCGGGAGCAATTGTTCCGGGGGTTGGATTGCGGCGCGAGTGCCCAGGGTCAAAAGAGCAAACGAAATTGATAGAGAGAGCTTCCAGTTCATTTTGATATTTCCCAAGGCGAATCAGCGCCCCGAATGAGTTCGGCCGAATGTAAAGCCTTTCATTGGAATCGCAAGGGAAACGGCCATCCAACCTAATTTTTACGCTAAGCTGACTGGTTCGTTTATTTCTGTTGGTTTATTTCTTGCTAATTCGTCTTATTCGAGCGTACTCTGGCGCGAATCCCGTAGCAAAACTGAGTGTGTCGGAAATTGTCAAATTGGTGCTTATGAAGCGGTGATAATTGAAACCTACCCCGGGAACGTCCCTTGGCAAAGCAGCGCGGATACAACCCACAACAACAACCCTATGGCAACAAAATTATTTGTTGGCAATCTAACCTACAACACCACCGAAAATGAACTGCAGGAATATTTTTCCCAGGCCGGCAGCGTCATTTCGGTGAACATCATGCAAGATCGGGCGACAGGCCGTTCGCGCGGTTTTGCGTTTATTGAAATGGGATCACCAGCGGAGGCAACCAAGGCTGTTGAAATGCTTCATCAGAAGGATTTCCAGGGCCGTCCGTTAACCGTCAATGAAGCACGCCCTCGCGAGGAGCGTCCTTCAGGAGGCGGCTATGCTAATTCTCGTGGCGGAGAACGGGGAAATTACCGCGGGGGTGATGGCGGGCATCGTGCCCGTTCCTGACGTTTGTTAGAATATTCGGAAAACCGCCGGGAAACCGGCGGTTTTTTATTGCAGGTATGGGGCAGATCTAGCTGCTTTTTCGTCCGGGGCGCCCTGAGCCCCTGATCGTGGGGTCTTCAGCGTTGCTAATACAATGATCGGATTTATTTTGATTTTAACAGAGCTAAAGGGGAGGAACCAATGAATAAAGCAGTATTAATCCTTGCAGGGATGGTGTTAGTCGGTTGTTCGAAGAGCGACCGAGTTGGCAGTGACGCACCAAATAAGGTGGAAGGAAATGATTTCGGGAAGCGAACGGAAATCGTCTCAAATGACACCCAGTCCGCAGTCGGAGTGGCTCCCGCTTCACAAAAGAGTTCCGGCGGAAATCAGATAGGCGGTCCCGGGGATAAAGATGGCACGGCGGTTGTCGGAACGGACATCGAACTCCAACAGCGGGTTCGAGTTGCAATTTCGACCGGAAGCACCGGGACCTCCGGCAGAATTGCGGAAAGCCAGCTTTCGCCGATCGAAGTCACAGCAAAAGACGGCGTCGTTACCTTACGCGGACCGGTCGAAGCGAGCCGACGCGATACGATGGTTAAGGTGGTTCGGGGTTTACCAGGCGTAAAGAGCATTAACGACAACCTGACCGTTCGATAATGTCGCCGTGAAGCGAAGCCGTAAATCCATCCTTTAAGGGTTGCCCCTGAGATGGTTGCGTATACACACGGTTGCTTATCGAGTATGGCGCCGGATTTCTCTGGAGCGTCAGAGGGTGTTACAACATACTCAGTATGTGTGTTGTAGTTCGCAATCGCGGGACGGGTCTGTTTCTCGAAAAACTCGGTGCGTGGACTCAGGAGCCCTCGGCAGCCCATCGTTTTAAAAATCCTGATAGTGCGGAAAGCTTCGTGGCTCGGAATGAGCTCGCCGACGTGGAGATTGTCTGGCGCCTTCAATAGTTCGCTTAAGGATAGTGGCAGAGTGCGGGAATCACGGAGTCCAATCGGGAAATCCCCGAGCGGGGCTCCCGGTATTCCACTGAAAAGAAATCGTGCTTGCGCTGCCTTGTCCTCGCAGTGAAAGTCCTGATACTTTCGGTAAACCATTAGCGAATTCGTGTTAAAGGCCATTAGACAGTATTATTTACGAGCCCTCGTGCCGCGATTTCCGCGAGAGGTTTTCCCTATAGTTCCTACTAACCCAAAAAACCCCCAGTTTAACGAAGGTTTTTATGCCTCCTGAAGTAATCGACTCTGATTTGGACAAGACCGAAGAGATTCAACCGCAATCAAAGCGAAAGCGGCGACAGCCGATTCGAAAGGAGAGGACGGAACCGGTCCGCAGCGATGGCGGGATGGATAAAAAGGAGTTGCTCGCTGCGCTCAGCGCATTTAAACGCGGGGACTTCGACGTGCGACTCTCGGAGAATTGGGAGGGTATCGATGGAAAAATTTCGGAGGTTTTCAATGACGTTATTGAGTTGAACCAGCGGATGGCCCAGGAACTAACTCGAATGGGGCGGGTGGTCGGGCGCGACGGGAAAATCAATGAACGTGCGACTCTTGGGGCGGTTCGAGGTGATTGGGCGAACCTGATCAAGTCCATCAATTCGTTAGTTTCGGATCTTCTGTGGCCGACGAGCGAAACCGCACGTGTGATTGGTGCTGTTGCTAATGGTGACCTTTCACAATCCATGGCAGTGGAGTTGGCCGGTCGTCCGCTCAAAGGCGAATTCAAGCGCGCGGCAACCACCGTGAATACGATGGTGGCGCAGCTAGGGTCGTTCGCATCTGAAGTGACACGCGTTGCGCGCGAAGTCGGCACTGAAGGAAAACTGGGTGGTCAGGCACGGGTCAAAGGCGTCGCCGGAACGTGGAAAGATCTTACCGATAACGTGAATTTGATGGCCGGTAACCTGACTGGCCAGGTGCGTAACATCGCAAAGGTGGCAACGGCGATCGCTAATGGTGACTTGTCCAAGAAAATCACCGTCGACGTTAAAGGAGAGTTCCAGGAGTTGAAGGCAACCATTAACACGATGGTGGACCAGCTACGATCCTTTGCATCCGAAGTGACCCGCGTCGCCCGCGAAGTCGGCACTGAAGGAAAATTGGGTGGGCAGGCACGAGTCGAAGGTGTGTCCGGAACGTGGAAAGACTTGACGGACAACGTCAATTCGATGGCGGGTAACCTCACATCGCAGGTTCGTAACATCGCTGCAGTAACGACGGCCGTTGCGAACGGCGACCTATCCAAGAAGATCACCGTCGATGTTAAAGGTGAAATTCTGGAGCTCAAGAACACCGTCAATACGATGGTGGACCAGCTTTCATCGTTTGCGGCCGAAGTAACTCGCGTTGCTCGCGAAGTTGGAACCGAAGGAAAACTCGGCGGTCAAGCGCAGGTAAAAGGCGTCGCTGGAACGTGGAAGGATCTGACCGACTCAGTGAATTCGATGGCCGGCAATTTGACCGTCCAACTGCGTGACGTTTCCAAAGTAGCAACTGCGATTGCGAACGGCGATTTGACCCAAAAGATCACGGTCGATGTGCGTGGAGAAATCCTCCAGATCAAAAACGTGATCAACACGATGGTGGATCAGCTTTCATCGTTTGCGGCGGAAGTGACTCGTGTCGCCCGCGAAGTCGGAACTGAAGGAAAGCTGGGTGGCCAGGCGGAAGTTCGAGGCGTTGCTGGAACGTGGAAGGACCTGACTGACAATGTCAATTTCATGGCGAGCAACCTGACCGTGCAATTGCGCGATATGTCGAAAGTGGCAACCGCCATTGCGGACGGTGACCTCACCCAAAAGATCACGGTCGATGTGCGCGGAGAAATCCTCCAGATCAAAAACGTGATGAACACGATGGTGGATCAGCTTTCGTCGTTTGCGGCCGAAGTGACTCGTGTTGCCCGCGAAGTTGGAACAGAAGGGAAGCTTGGTGGACAGGCCGATGTGAAAGGTGTGGCCGGGACCTGGAAGGATCTCACCGATAACGTGAACTTCATGGCAGGTAACCTGACTTCGCAGGTGCGTAATATCGCGGAAGTGACCACTGCTGTTGCGAATGGTGACTTGTCCAAAAAGATCACGGTCGACGTCAAAGGAGAAATCCTCGAGCTAAAGAATACGGTCAACACGATGGTGGATCAGTTGCGTTCGTTCGCGGCTGAAGTGACGCGTGTAGCCCGCGAAGTCGGAACGGAAGGGAAGCTGGGCGGACAAGCTGAGGTGAAAGGTGTTGCAGGTACGTGGAAGGAATTGACTGATTCGGTGAATTTCATGGCTGGCAATTTGACTGCGCAGGTTCGTAACATCGCGGCTGTAACTACCGCTGTGGCAAATGGCGATTTGTCCAAGAAGATCACGGTCGACGTGAAGGGAGAAATTCTGGAGCTTAAGAACACCATTAATACGATGGTGGACCAGCTCTCGTCGTTCGCGGCTGAAGTGACGCGCGTGGCCCGCGAAGTCGGCACGGAAGGGAAGCTGGGTGGTCAGGCCGAGGTGAAAGGGGTCGCCGGAACGTGGAAGGATTTGACCGACTCGGTGAATTCGATGGCCAGTAATCTTACCTCGCAAGTTCGTAATATTGCCGCCGTAACCACGGCGGTCGCGAATGGTGATTTGTCCAAGAAGATCACAGTCGACGTGAAGGGAGAAATCCTGGAACTGAAGAACACTATTAACACGATGGTGGATCAGCTTTCGTCGTTTGCTGCTGAAGTTACTCGGGTGGCGCGCGAAGTCGGGACCGAAGGCAAACTTGGTGGACAAGCCGATGTGCGAGGTGTTGCCGGAACGTGGAAGGACTTGACCGACTCCGTCAATTTCATGGCTGGAAATCTTACCGCCCAGGTCAGAAATATTGCGGATGTAACCAAAGCTGTGGCAAATGGTGACTTGTCCAAGAAGATCACCGTTGATGTCAAAGGGGAGATTCTCGAGCTGAAAAACACCGTTAATACGATGGTGGACCAACTATCGTCGTTTGCTGCTGAAGTAACGCGGGTCGCGCGTGAAGTCGGAACCGAAGGAAAACTGGGTGGCCAGGCGGAAGTGCGAGGTGTTGCCGGAACCTGGAAGGATTTGACGGACTCCGTTAATTCAATGGCCGGCAACCTCACCGGGCAAGTGAGAAACATTGCTGAAGTGACGACCGCAGTCGCGAACGGAGATCTTTCCAAGAAGATCACGGTCGATGTGCAAGGCGAAATTCTGGAACTAAAGGAGACGATCAATACTATGGTGGACCAACTTCGTTCGTTCGCCGCCGAAGTGACTCGTGTGGCCCGTGAAGTTGGAACCGAAGGGAAACTGGGTGGCCAGGCGGATGTCCGTGGGGTGGCCGGAACGTGGAAGGATTTGACCGACTCGGTGAATTCGATGGCCGGCAATCTGACCGCCCAGGTTCGTAATATCGCAGACGTTACGAAGGCGGTTGCGAATGGCGACCTCTCCAAGAAAATCACGGTGGATGTCAAAGGTGAAATTCTTGAGCTGAAAAACACCGTTAATACGATGGTTGACCAGCTTTCATCGTTTGCATCCGAAGTGACCCGGGTAGCGCGCGAAGTCGGAACTGAAGGAAAGCTCGGCGGCCAGGCAGTTGTCAAAGGTGTGGCGGGCACCTGGAAGGATCTGACTGACTCGGTCAATTTCATGGCGAGCAACCTTACGGCGCAGGTTCGTAATATTGCTGCCGTGACCACGGCTGTTGCCAATGGTGACTTGTCCAAAAAGATCACGGTGGATGTGCGTGGTGAAATCCTGGAATTGAAAGAAACCATTAACACGATGGTGGATCAGCTTTCGTCGTTCGCATCGGAAGTGACTCGTGTCGCGCGCGAAGTTGGCACCGAAGGGAAGCTCGGCGGTCAGGCCGTCGTTAAAGGTGTTTCCGGAACCTGGAAAGATCTGACGGACAATGTCAATTTCATGGCCGGTAACCTCACTTCCCAGGTGCGCGGTATTGCAAAGGTCGTGACGGCGGTGGCAAACGGTGACCTAAAGCGCAAGCTGACGGTTGAAGCCAAGGGGGAAATCGCGGCTCTTGCTGACACGATCAACGGAATGACCGACACGCTGGCGACGTTTGCCGACCAGGTCACCACGGTGGCGCGCGAAGTCGGTGTTGAAGGAGAATTGGGCGGCCAGGCATCCGTGCCGGGTGCGGCCGGTACTTGGAAAGATTTGACTGATAACGTCAATCGCCTTGCGGCAAACCTGACGACTCAGGTTCGCGCTATCGCTGAAGTTGCGACTGCAGTGACGAAAGGCGATCTGACCCGTTCGATTCAAGTTGAAGCGCGCGGTGAAGTTGCGGCGTTGAAGGACAATATCAACGAAATGATCCGTAACTTGAAGGATACTACGGTCAAGAATCAGGAGCAGGATTGGCTTAAGACGAATCTGGCAAAATTCTCACGCATGTTGCAGGGTCAAAAGGATCTGCTCACGGTCGGTAAACTTATTCTATCGGAATTGGCGCCCGTCGTTTCAGCTCATCAGGGTGTGTTCTACATGATGGACAGCTCGGATAAGAGCGGTGAATCGATGCTGAAACTGCTCGCCAGCTATGCGTACCGCGAACGAAAGAATGTCGATAATCGATTCCGCCTGGGCGAAGGCCTGGTAGGTCAATGCGCGCTGGAAAAGGAACGCATCCTCTTGACGAACGTTCCTGAGAATTACATTCAGATCACTTCCGGTCTCGGAGATTCCAAGCCGCATAATATTATCGTTTTGCCGATCGTATTCGAAGGCCAGGTCAAGGCCGTTATGGAATTGGCCTCCTTCGAGCGATTCAATCCGACGCATTTGACGTTCCTTGATCAGCTCACGGAATCCATTGGTATCGTGTTGAATACCCTCGAAGCCAATATGCGCACCGAGGATTTGCTCAAGCAATCCCAGTCTCTAGCTCGCGAGTTGCAGGCGCAACAGGACGAGTTGCAACAAACCAACGCGGAGTTGGAGGAAAAAGCAAAACTGCTCGTGCTCCAGAACGAGGAAGTGGCCCGCAAAAACCGGGAAGTCGAGCAGGCCCGTCAAGCACTCGAAGAAAAAGCTTCGCAGCTTGCGCTTACTTCGAAGTACAAATCCGAATTCCTCGCGAACATGTCGCACGAATTGCGCACGCCGCTCAACAGCTTGCTCATCCTCGCGAATCAGCTCTCGGAGAATGCGGAAGGAAACCTTACGGCAAAACAGGTCGAATTCGCGCGGACGATCCATGGATCTGGTATCGACCTGCTCACGTTGATCAACGACATTCTGGATCTATCCAAGATCGAATCTGGAACGGTCACTGTGGATATGGGCGAACTGCCATTCTCGCATCTGCAGGATTACATCGATCGCACCTTCCGCCACGTTGCGGAAGCCAAGAAGTTGCAATTCAATATCCGATTGGATTCGAGTCTGCCAAAGAGTTTGCATACGGATACGAAGCGTTTTCAACAGGTGCTCAAGAACCTGCTGTCGAATGCGTTCAAATTCACCGAGCATGGCGAAGTCATGCTCAAAGCGTGGTCGGCCACGGCCGGGTGGAACGTGGAGAATGAAACTCTCAGCTCCGCACCTTCAGTGATCGCATTCTCAGTGACTGACACAGGCATCGGTATTCCGGCCGAGAAGCAGCAAATCATCTTCGAGGCATTCCAACAGGCCGATGGAAGCACCAATCGCCGTTTTGGCGGCACCGGGCTTGGCTTGGCGATCAGCCGCGAAATTGCCCGCCTTCTCGGTGGCGAAATCAGGCTTTCAAGCGTGCCTGGAGAAGGAAGCACGTTTACGTTGTATCTGCCGCAGAATCACACTGCAACCGCTGCGCCGCGCCCTGCGGGAAAGATTGAATGGACCGACATACCGAAGCGGGAGTCTGCCCCTCGCTTGCATCCGGAAGTTGTACGGATGGCCGCGGAGTCCGAGGTGACCGATGATCGTGAAAATATCGTTCCAGGCGACCGTGTTTTAATGATCGTGGAAGATGATGTTACCTTCGCGAACTATCTGCTCGATCTCGCCCGGGAAAATGGGTTCAAAGGATTGGTAACAGCGCGAGGCGCAGCAGCCCTGACGATGGCGCGCGAACATAAGCCTGATGCAATCACGCTGGACCTTGGCTTGCCTGATATCGAAGGGTGGAAAGTGCTGGATCGATTAAAAGATGACCCAAATACCCGGCATATTCCGGTTCAGATCATCACTGCGGACGAAGAGCGGGAACGGGGCTTGAAACAGGGGGCGATTGCTTTCCTGACCAAACCTGTGAAAAAGGAAGCTCTGGCGGATGCATTCGGCGCGATCCGTCAGTATCTCGAACGGCAGGTCAAGAACCTGTTGGTTGTCGAAGATAACGAGGTTCAACGCAATAGCATTGCCGAGTTGATTGGCAGCACCGATGTGCAGATCAAAGGTGTTTCGACCGCGGCGGATGCGCTGGCCGAGCTTCGCAAAGGTCACTACGACTGCATGGTGCTCGATCTTGGTTTGCCGGACATGAACGGATTCCAACTGATGGAAGAAATCAAAAAGGAGCCGAGCCTGCGCAGCTTGCCGGTAATTGTTTACACGGGCCGCGAACTGACGAAGAAAGAGGAAACCACACTCAAGAAGATGGCGAAATCGATTATCGTTAAAGATGTCCGTTCGCCTGAACGTTTGTTGGATGAAACCGCACTCTTCCTTCACCGCATTCAGGCCAACCTGCCGGAACCGCAGCGACGGATGCTTGAGAGTTTGCATCGCACGGACGAAATGCTTTCCGGGAAAAAGGTCCTGGTGGTTGATGATGATATCCGAAACATCTTTGCGATGACCAGCCTGCTGGAGCGCCACGCGATGGAAGTCTATTCGGCCGAGAATGGCAAAGACGCGATCATAGTATTACAAGGCAATCCGGAAATTGATGTCGTGCTGATGGATATCATGATGCCGGAGATGGACGGTTACGATACCATGGCCGAAATCCGCAAATTGCCTAAATTCAAAACGCTGCCCATCCTTGCGCTCACCGCCAAGGCTATGAAAGGCGACCGTGAGAAATGCATCGAGGCCGGTGCCTCGGATTACATCTCCAAGCCGGTCGATACCGAACAGTTGTTATCATTGCTTCGGATTTGGCTGCACCGGTAAGACTGGCTGTGAGCCGACCACGCAAATACACTCCAGAGTTGGAGAATATTGAAATTGAATTGCTCCTGGAAGGAGTGGCCCAGCATTATGGGTTCGAATTCCAGGAGTACGCCAACGCCCCCTTGCGGAGGCGAATCTGGCAGACCATTCGCCGTGAGAAGGTCCGGACGATTTCCGGCCTTCAGGAAAAACTGCTTCATGATTACAGTGCCATGGAACGGTTTTTGGCCGCATTGTCAGAGCGGGGTTCTCCAAACAGCCCCGCGTTTTATGTGACTTTTCGCAGCGAAGTGGTTCCGTTATTGAGGACCTATCCATTCGTGCGCATCTGGCACGCGGGATGTACGTCGGCGAGAGAACTTTACACATTAGCCATTGTTCTTCACGAGGAAGGGCTTTACGATAAGTCGACAATTTACGCCACTGATGTGAACGAACAAAGCCTCAAGCGTGTTTCAGACGGCGTTTTTCCTCTGGCCGCTGTCGCGGAATATACAGCCCTCTACCGGGACTCAGGCGGAAAAGAAGCGTTCACGGATTATTTTTCAGGAGGAGGCCGGTCCGGCATTTTCGACGAAGGCCTCAAACGAAATATCGTTTTCGGGCAGCATAATCTCGCGACCGACAGTTCATTTAACGAGTTTAACACTATCCTCTGTCGAAACGTGCTCAGCGCTTACAATGAGGGAGTTCAGGTTCGCGCTCACAAAGTGCTTTACGATAGTTTGGCTCTGTTTGGAATTTTGGGACTTGGGCCTCGTGAATCCATTTCTGCAAGCCCCACAGAAAATTGTTATGCCGAGTTGGATGCCGAGCACCGTTTGTATCGAAAGATTCGATAAGGGATTATGAGCATCCTGTTCAAGATTCACCCAGTTCACTCGCTCGAAAAAACAAGCTCCCTTTATGAAGGTCAACCTTGAGCCAACGATGAACGGCAAACCTCGTCTTCGCAAGGCCCCGGCGTCGCCAGTGGCGCCGCCGGTAACACAGACCCCGGCCGCCGCCAGTCCGCACCGGGTAAATATCCTGATGGTTGACGATACGCCCGAAAACCTGATTGCTCTCGAGGCAGTAATCGCGGTTTTGGAACAGAATATTATTCAGGCTCGATCTGGCGAAGAAGCGTTGCGATTGCTCCTGAAGCACGATTTCGCCGTCATTTTGTTGGATGTCAACATGCCGGGAATGAATGGTTTTGAAACCGCTTCGTTAATTCGACAAAGAAAAAATTCCGAGCACACCCCTATCATTTTCGTAACGGCTATCAGTACCACTGAGACCCATATGTACAAGGGGTATTCGTTGGGGGCGGTGGATTATATTTTTACGCCGGTGATGCCGGATGTCCTGCGCACGAAGGTGGGTGTTTTCGTGGAACTCCTCAAAAAAACCGAGGAGATGAAACAACAGTCGGAACAGCTTCGATTGATTGAGGAAAAGGAGCACCGACGGATGCTCGGAGAGGCGACCGAGCGCCTGGAGTTGCAAACCAAACGCAACCGCTTTTTCACATTGTCGATCGACATGCTGGCGATCGCCGGTTTCGGCGGATTTTTCAAACAGCTCAATCCCACCTGGCAGAAAGTTCTCGGTTTTTCTGAGGAGGAACTCTATCGAACTCATCTGCTTGATCTCGTGCATACGGATGATCGGGAATCATTTCAAAAGCAACTGTTAGGCGTCCGGGCTGCAAACGCTCCGGGCTACTTTGAAAGCCGCTGCAATTGCCGCGATGGTGGTTATCGCTGGCTGGACTGGACGGTTGCGCCGTTCCAAGAGGAGGAGTTATTATATTTGTTTGCCCGGGATGTCACCGGGCGAAAGAGAGCTGAGCAGGAAATCAAACAACTGAACGAAGACCTTCATCAGCGTGCTCTACTGCTGCAGACGGCCAATTCGGAACTGCAGGCCGAAATTCAAACACGACAACGAGCCGAGGAGGCGCTCCAGGAATCGAACGCCGCGCTGGAAGCGTTTTCCTATTCCGTTTCTCATGACCTGCGCGCGCCATTGCGGGCCATGCAGGGTTTCGGCAAGGTATTGTTAGAAGATTATCAGACCGTACTCGATGAACCGGGACGGGAATATGCCATGCGCATTGTTTCCGCATCGACGCGAATGGACCAGTTGATTCAGGACCTGCTGATATTTGGACGACTTGGCCATACGAAGTTGGAAACCAAGCCGATCGAGCTTGATGACCTTCTGCGCGAGGTGCTTGATAGCATTGCGGAAGAACTCCATGAGCGAAACGCCAAAGTAACGGTCAATACTCCTTTACCGATGGTAATGGCAAACAAAGTAACCCTCGGTCAGGTTCTGATGAACTTGATCTCCAATGGTTGCAAATTTGTGGCCTCAGGAGTGATTCCCAAGGTGCTGGTAAGGCACGAACTCATCGGTGATCGCGTCAAGCTGTGGATTGAAGACAACGGCATTGGTATTCCGGCCGAGCATCATGCCCGAATTTTTGGAGTTTTCGAACGCTTGCATGGCGGGGACGATTATCCTGGCACCGGCATTGGGCTCGCCATCGTTAAAAAGGGTATCGAACGGATGGGCGGCGAAGTCGGAGTGCAGTCCGAGCCCGGAAATGGCAGCCGGTTTTGGATTCTGCTCCCAAACGCCGCCTAAACGGGCTATTTTCGCGTAAAGACGTTTCCTCTCCCCGACGTTTATTCCTTCCTTCCTATCGGCTAAACTCCGAGCCACCGTCAAGGGTTGTCATCCCTTGATTCAGGGGTAATTATAAATTCATAGGAAGAAATTGCTGCTTCCCGAGAAAAAACCCGAGAATGAATTATCCATTGCGATTGCTGTTGATCGACGATAACCCCGACGACCGATCTCTGGCCCTGCGCGAACTGCGACGTGAATGGCCGAATGTGGAAGTAGTTCAGGTTTATGACCCTGCCGCGTTTGACGCTGCCATCGCGCTCGATCCATTCGATCTCGTCATTACCGATTATCAACTTCAATGGACTAATGGAATCACTTTGCTGAAGCGAATCAAGGAGCGATGGGAAGATTGCCCTGTGGTAATGTTTACTGGGTCGGGCAGTGAGGAAATTGCAGTGCAGGCGATGAAACTGGGTCTGGACGATTATGTTCTAAAGTCTCCGAAACATTTTGCCCGCTTGAGTTCGGCCGCGCGGCTGGCTCTAAAATTAGCGCGGCAAAAACGCGCGGCGCGCGAAGCTGAAATCAAATACGCGAATCTGTTTGAGGCAGTCCCCATTGGAATCTATCGGATGACTCCCGCGGGGAAGTTCCTGGATGTCAACCCTGCCCTGGTCGCGATGCTCGGGTATCCCGATCGCAAGTCGCTGCTGGACGTGAACGCGGCTGAGTTGCATCGGGATAAAGCGGAGTTCCAGCGCTGGCGCGAGGATATGGAGAGGCACGGATCTGTTCCAACATTTGAAACACAGCTTCGCAGGTACGATGGAGCGTCCAGTTGGATTGAAAATCTGGGGAAAGCCGTCCGCGATGCAAAGACGCGCGCCATTTGTTACGAAGGAAGTATCGAAGACATCAGCGCTCGCAAACATGCTGAGAAAGAGCGTGAAGACTTGATCGCGCAGCTTCGAGAAAGTCTTGCAAAGGTGAAAACATTGAGCGGACTTCTTCCGATTTGTGCATCGTGCAAGAAGATTCGTGACGATAATGGCTACTGGAACCAGATCGAGATCTATATTCAACAGCATTCCGAAGCCGAGTTCACGCACAGTTTTTGCCCTGAATGCGTGCAAACCCTTTATCCGGAGATTTTCGGCAAGCCAGGCAGCAAGTTTAAATAACAGGGAATGAACGTTACCGCCCAATCAGACTCTTCCGGATGGCAATCGCTTATTCGTGAGCTTCAGTTTTGTTGGAATGGGCTGCGGCATGTGCACGGGTAGCGGGGGGCAGTTGCCAAGATGAAGACGAATAGGGTGCTTAGCATTTTGCTGGTTGAGGATGTCGCAGCGGATGCGGAACTCATTCAACATGTATTGCGCAAGGCTGGCCTGGAATTCACCGCTCGGCGTGTTCAAAGCAAAAAGGCATTTCTAACTGAGTTACGGGAGGAACCTCCGGATGTGATCATTTCCGATTTTGCGATGCCGCAATTTAACGCGCTCGACGCCTTGCACCTGCTTAAGTCACACGGGGTGAATCTTCCATTCATACTCGTGACGGGATCGCAATCGGAAGAAACCGCGGTGCAATGTATCCAGGAAGGCGCGGATGACTACATTTTGAAATCGAGCCTGACTCGATTGCCTACCTCTTTGAAGTCTGTCTTGACGAAACACAAGGCGGAACAGGACCGCGAAAAAGCGGAAAAAGCCCTGCGGGAAAGCGAAGAACACTTTCGAACTCTCATTGAGAATTCCTCCGATATTATCAGCATTCTCGCCCATGACGGTTCTATACTTTACACCAGTCCCTCAGCGGAGCGGGTTTTTGGACATTTAGTATCTGATTTAATCGGGCGTCCGATTACGGCTTTTATCCATGAAAATGATCAAGCCGGTTTTGATGGTGCAATCCAAACTGCGATCGAAAACGAAGGAGCTACTCCTCATGTTGAATATCGGTTTCAGCATCTCAACGGTTCATGGTGTTTTGTTGAAACTGTTGCCAAGAATCTCGAGCGAAATCCTTCCGTCTCAGGCGTTGTCCTCAATTCGCGCGAGATCACCTTGCGCAAAGTTGCTGAAGAACAGATTCGCGAGCAGGCGGCGCTCCTGAACAAAGCACAGGACGCCATCATGGTCGTGGACAAGGAGGAACGTATTTCATTTTGGAATCATGGCGCCGAAAAGATTTTTGGCTGGGATTCGAATACCGCGAACGGTCAAACGATCGGTGACTTTCTTTTTTCACCCAGCCAGCCATCTCCAGGGCGTGCCTTGTCCGAAACGCTTGAGAAAGGAGAGTGGCATGGGGAACTTGCTCAAATCGCGAAGGATGGCCGGGAATTGATCATGGAGAGCAGTTGGAGCCTGATTCGTGAACGCGGCGGAAATCCCAAAGGAATTCTGATTATCGCGACCGATATCACCGAAAAGAAACGGCTCGAAGCCCATGTCTTGAGATCTCAGAGGATGGAAAGCATCGGGAGCCTCGCGGGCGGAATCGCGCATGATCTAAACAACGTGCTCACTCCAATCCTGATGTCGATTAAATTGCTGCGCGACGAAGTTTCGGCGGGGGCTGGACAGGGATTGATCGATACCCTGGAGACGAGCGCGCACCGAGGCGCGGCGATTGTGCAGCAGGTGCTTTCGTTTGCGAGAGGTTCGGAAAATGAGCGGTCGATGCTTCAGGTGAAGCACCCCCTGGGAGAGGTTATCAAGATTTGCAAGGAAACCTTCCCTCCGTTTATTCATGTGCGCACACACATCGAAAAGGATCTGTGGCCCGTTCATGGAGATACGACGCAGCTCTATCAGGTGTTTATGAATTTGTGTGTCAATGCCCGGGATGCGATGCCACACGGAGGGCGTCTCCAGATTGACGCTGATAATATGTGTGTGGACGAAAACTACGCTCGGATGCAGCCCGAATCAACCCCCGGTTCCTATGTGGTCGTGACGGTTTCTGACACTGGAATGGGAATTCCGCCTGCTCTCCTCAATCGGATTTTTGAGCCGTTTTTCACTACGAAAGAAGCCGGGAAGGGGACCGGGTTGGGACTTTCGACTTCCGCAGCGATTGTTAAAAATCACGGCGGGTTCTTAAACGTTTATAGTGAGCCTGGCAAGGGCTCCTGTTTCAAAGTGCATTTACCGGCTGCTGAAGGAATAGCTGATACACAGGTTCCGAAAAAGGTTTCAGGAGAGGTTCCCGTTGGAGATGGAGAGGTGATTATGGTGGTGGATGATGAATCCGCGATTCGGGAAATCATCAAGGTCACCCTTCAAAATAACGGTTACAAAGTATTGACAGCGAACGACGGTGCAGAGGCTGTCGCCCTGTTTGCCCAGCATCGCCGCCGCATCAACCTGATCGTGATGGATATCATGATGCCCTACATGGATGGCCCGGCGACCATGCGGGCGGTGCAAAAATTGGATCGGGCCTCACGCTTCGTTGCCATGAGCGGTTTGATGGAAAACGATAAGGTTGCTGAAATGTCGGACTTGGGAAATGTCATATTTCTGGCAAAACCGTTCACTACGGAACAGATTTTAACGACGATTCACACGATGTTAAACAAGCCGCTCGATATTCGAGCGACGACCCTGGATCTGTGAGCGTTATCGCGACCCGATTTGGCTCAGTCTCGCATAATAACCGCTGGATTTCAGAAGTTGCTCCGGTCTCCCTTCTTCGGCGATAGATCCATTTTCCAAAGCGATTACTTTTTGGACTTGTCGAATGGTGCTGAGTCGGTGAGCCACCACGATGGTGGTTCGGGATTGCATTAATCGGGACAGGCTCGAGACCACAAGTTCCTCAGTTTCGGCGTCCAGCGCGCTCGTCGGCTCATCCAGCAGTAGTATGGGGGCATTTTTCAGAAAAGCCCGCGCGAGATTGATGCGTTGTTTCTCTCCTACACTCAGGCGCGCGGCCCCTTCGCCCACGTTCGTCCGATAACCTTCGGGAAGTCGTTCGATAAAGCTATGTGCGTTTGCCTCGTGCGCCGCCGCTTCTATTTCCGACTGCGTTGCCTCAGGACGTCCGTAAGCGATGTTCTCGGCGATTGAAGCCCGCAAAAGCAATGGTTCCTGGAGCACCAGGGAAATGCAGGAGCGAAGATCGTGCAGGCGCAGGTCACGGAGATCACACCCGTCCAAAAGCACATTTCCAGTGGACGGATCGAAAAAACGCGGCAGCAATCCAAGCAGGGTGGATTTGCCCGCTCCGCTTGGACCGATGATTGCAACCGATTCGCCAGCGGTGATGGCAAATGTAATCCCTTTTAATACGACCTGGCCCGGTCTGTAGCCAAATGTTGCATCTTCAAACTGGATGTTTCCACGCACGGGAAGTGCGCCTGCTGGTGCTGCCTCATCGGAACGAACAACGACCGCGGGGCGGGCATCTTTGCGTTCTTTCACTTCTTCCGGGGTATCGAGGATTTCAAATACGCGTTGAACACTGGCGCTTGCATCGGCCACTGTCCCGCCTACGCGGGAAAGTTGATTCAGCGGATCATATAGTTGTGCGAGGTACGCAACAAAGATTAAGAGTTTGCCCACTGTGAGCCTTCCATCGGAAACCTCGGTAGAACCGAGCCAGACGATCGCAGCAGTGCCGATTCCAAAAATTGCCGCAATCGCAAACCCATAAAGCACCTCCCAGCCGTGTTGCGAAATGCGCTTCTCGAACGCATTTGTAACCTGCTTATCGAATTGTTCGGATTCATAAGCTTCGCGTGTGTAGCTTTGAATTAAAGTGAGAGTTTGAATGGTCTGCTGGGTGGAAGAGGCCACTTCACTATCCGCCTTGTGAGCCGATGCGCTGCAGCGCTGCATTTTCTTTCCGAAATAACCCATGGTGAGAAGCAGAAATGGAAAGGTTGCCAGGGATGCCAGGGTGAGCGGACGGTTGACCTGCCACATTACCACGATCATTACTGCCAACGATAGAGATGCGTTAAGAAACGTAAAAAGCCCCTGCTGAAAAAGCGTTTGAAACGCATACGTATCCCATGTCGATCGGTAAATCAGATCTGCCTGGTTTGCGCCGTGGTAATATCGCAATGAAAGCCTTTGCAGCCAGGCAAAGAGTCTGCGGCGCACTCGGGATAGTCCCGCAAGGCCTGTCTTGATCGAAATGTAATTCTGCCACGAAGAAACCGCTCCTTGAGCGGCGTAGAGAATGAAAATAGCAGCGGCGCAAATCGCCAGAAGCTGTCGCGCACTATGTCCCGCTGCAAACCGGGCCAGCGCAGGCGGAAACGGCTTGTTGCCCAGCACATTGTCGACAATTAACGCGAGCGGCCAGGGCTTGAGCAAATTCGCGCCCACGCTCAGAACGAGCAGGAATATCGCAAAAACAATACGGTTTCGCTCCGGAGCAAAGAATGCGAAGGCCCGAATCAGTTTCTTGAATGACACCGGGCGACATTATCGGGCATCGGCAAGCTTGCCAATGCTCGCAATGAGCGGAAACTCAATTGACCTCGCCACCTGATCCGGTGATAGGATTGAGGCATTCGTTGCGTGAAGCATCCCGATCGAGGTCCGGAAGGCCTGGGATTATCCGCCTGCTGTATGACCGATGGAATAACGCCAGACTTTCGAGAGGTACGCCGCGTTCTCGTCGTAAAATTACGTCACCTTGGTGATGTTTTACTTACGACACCGGTCTACCGTGCCATTAAGAAGGCTTGTCCAAACGCGGAGATTACCGCCTGTGTCTTTAAAGGTACGGAGGAAATGCTTGGCCATAATCCGAATGTTAAGCACTGCATGACCGTTCCAAAATCGCGTGCTTTCGAACAGATCCGTCAGCAGGGAAAGTTCCTGGCCAATCTTCGCAGGGCTCAATTTGATTTGGTCATCGATTTTACGGGCAGCGATCGCGCCGCAATTCTCACTGGTTTAACCGGTGCGCGGCTTCGTTGGGGACCCGCGCGGAAGAAAGGATTTCTGGGGAAAAAGCTCTGTTATACGCGGACGGTTCCATTTCCGCGCAACGTCCATGTGGTTGAACAGCAGAAATCCTTTTTGCACGCATTCGGAATTGAAGACGAGAAACCGGAGCTTTTCTTTTTCGTTTCCGGTGAAAATCGCCGGGCAGTTGAAAAGTTAGTCGGAAGCGAAATGGATCTTGTGCACGTTCATCCGGTCTCGCGCATTATGAAAAAGTGCTGGCCAGCACCGTTCATGGCCGCTTTTTTGAATTCGCTGGGACGTCGGGGATTGAAACCGGTGCTGACGGCATCGCCTGATCCGATTGAACTCAATTTCATCAAGGAACTGGTTTCATTATTGGAAGTGCCGCATCTCAACTTGAGCGGCAAACTCAGTCTGGGTGAATTAGGCGCGTTATCGGAAGGTTCCCGCTTCTTTGTAGGAGTTGATTCCGCGCCCATGCATATCGCGGCTGCGGTCGGGACGCCGGTTATCGGTATTTTTGGCCCCTCCAGTGAGACCCTCTGGGCGCCCTGGTGCGAGCGGAAGCTGGTGCTTTCCCGGGAGTTGCCGTGCCGTTTACCCTGTAAAAACAAGCGAAGTTGCCCACATATCGAATGCCTGCGGGCGATGACCCCGGAAATGGTCATGCCTCAAGTGAATCGTTTTCTTTCGACCATTCTTTAAGAAACCGTGATGCTGTCCGCAGCGAATGAAATGGCGTTATCTTTTCCGCGCATTCAAAGCCGGATACCGGGACCAAAAGCTTGAGATAGCTCTTGCGCGAGCGGTCATTCGTAAAGGCGATCTCGTCGCGGATGTCGGCGCGAACAAAGGCGCTTATCTTTATTGGCTGCGCAAATCTGTGGGCGCGGACGGCTTGGTTTTTGCCTTTGAACCGCAGCCGCGCCTGGCGGCTTACCTCAATCAAATGGTGCCACTGATGGGGTGGAGGAATGTGGTGGTTCGGCCGATCGCGATTTCCGAAAGTAAAGGAACGCAATCCTTGCATGTTCCGGGCGGTGGAATATCGCCTGGAGCGTCGCTTGAATCCTCAGTGCTTGGCGAGAAGGGTGGCGAAACGTTCGATTGTGTGGTCAGCCGGCTGGATGACGAACTTCGAGAGCGCGGTCGTCTGACCTTTTTAAAAGTGGATGTGGAGGGTCACGAGTTGTCTGTTTTCAAAGGTGCGGTCGAAATAATCAAGCGCGATAACCCGGTTATTCTGTTCGAGTGTGAAGAACGCCATCTGGTGCGGCATTCGGTGGACGATGTTTTTGAGCATTTGAAAAAGGCTGGCTATGAAGGTTTTTTCCTGACCAGGCGGCAGTTGATTTCACTTTCAAATTTCGAAGCAACGCTACACCAGAAACGTCAAAAGGATCGATTTTGGGACGAGCCGGATTATTTTAATAATTTCCTTTTTACGCCGCGGAATTTTGATTTAACAAAACTGGTTCGTTTCCGCGAATAACTATTTTGATCTCAGTTTCTTTATACTTGCTGAAG